>NZ_JBEYZW010000040.1:0-67033 GCF_040646215.1 Streptomyces sp. NPDC046215
GGTAGTGGCTGAGCTCAGCCACTACCAGCCCGTCCGGCGATTGAGGACGCGCCCGCAGGGCGCTCGCCGCCGCAGGCGGCAAAACAGACCGCAGTCGACGTCTCGCCGGCAGGCCCTGGCGCTCGCCGCCGCAGGCGGCCATGACGGACGCGCCGCAGGCAGATCGTCGGGAGAACCGAATAGGTGATCTTCGGCGGGGCCGGACCGGATGTCCGGGGGCGTGGGAGGCCGTGAACTAGGCTCGACGCGTCCCCGACCGCGGCCGCGGCCGGGCGTGCGGGTGGACAGGAGCGTGGCCCCGTGACGGAGCGGGCGGTGGAGACCGGCAGCAGAGCGGCGGCGGCCCCGCCCGAGCGGCGGCCCGCGGCTGCGCACCCGGGCCCGGCGCCCCGCCGGACCCCCGCCGTCGGCAAGGTCTTCGTCGGCCGCCGCCGGGAGCTCGAGGAGCTGCGCGCCGACATCGACCGCACCGGCCTCGACACCCTCGCCGGCCGCAAGACCCCCCGCAGCCGGGTGCTCCTGATCGCCGGGCGCCCCGGCTCCGGCCGCACGGCCCTGGCCGAGGAACTGGCCCGCCGGCTCGCCCCGGAGTACCCCGACGGGGTGCTGCGGGCCCGCCTCACGGGGGCCGACGGGGAGCCCGTCCCCACCGAGCGGACGGCGCGGGCGCTGCTCACCGCCCTCGGCGCGCCCGTACCGCCCGGCGCCGAGGAGGACGAGCTGACGGAAGCGCTGCGCGGGGCACTGGACGGCCGGCGGGCGCTGCTGATCCTCGACGACGCCGCGGGGGCCGAGCAGGTCGACCCGCTGCTGCCCGACGAGTCCGACTGCCTGGTCGTCGCCGTCTCCCGGGGCCCGCTGACGGGCGTCCCCGACGTGCGCCCCTGCACCCTGGGCGGCCTCGACACGACGGCCGCCGTCGAGCTGCTGGAACGTTACGCGGGCCCGACCCGCATCACCTGCGACCCGGTGGCCGCGGCCGCCGTGGTGGAGGAGTGCGGCGGTCAGCCCGCGGCCCTGGTCCTCGTCGGCGGCTGGTTGGCGGCCTGCCCCAAGATGTCGGTCGTGGACGTGGCCAAGCAGCTGCGGGACCTGCCGCCCGCCGACGGCTACGAGAGCGCCGGCCGGCCCCTGGCCCGCGCCTTCTGGCTCGCCTACGAGGCGCTGCCCGCCTCCACCGCCCGGATACTGCGCCTGCTGGCCCTGGCCCCCGCGGGCCCGGCCGACGCGCACACCACCTCCGCGCTGGCCGGCTGCTCGGTGGCCGCCGCCGAGAGCGCCCTGGAGGACTTCGCCGCCCGGGGCATGCTGCACGCCGAGCCGGCCACCGACTTCCTGGGCGCCCAGTACCAGGTGCCCGGATCGCTGGCGCCGATGCTCCGCGCCCTGCTGGACGCGCAGGAGCGGCCCGCCGAGGTCGAGCTGGCGCGGGCGCGGATGCTGGAGCGGACCGTGCGGCAGCTGCACTCCTGCCGGGCCACCGCCGAGAGCGGCGACCCGCTGACCCGCAAGCGCCTCGCCGAACTGCCCCGGCCCCTGCGCTTCCCCTCGCCGGAGGCCGCCGAGGGGTGGCTGCGCGGCCGGCTGCCGGCGCTGCTGGCCGCCGCGCGCCTGGCGGTGCGCGACGGGCGGCTCGACACCCTGGCGCGGCGTCTGATCTCCGCGCTCACCCGCGCGCTGACGACCCATCTGGGACCGGAGGAGGCGGGGCCCGAGCTCTACGGGCTGCACCAGCTCGTCCTGGACGTGGCGCAGCGCTGCGAGATGCCGCTGGAGAAGGCCGCCGCGCTGCTGAACCTCGGCGACCTCGACGCGCGGGCCGGACGCACCCTCGTCGCGCTGGGCCGCTACCGGGAGGCGCTGGACTCGGCGCGGGAGGCGGCCGACCCGTACGCCGTCAGCCGGTCGCTGGAGTCCATCGCCGCCTCGCACCAGGAGCTCGGCGACTGGCAGCGGGCGGCCGACTGGTACGGGCGGGCACTGGAGCTGCGCCTGACGCGGGGTGAACTCGCGGACGAGGCCCGGCTCTACGGGCGGCTGGGCGCGGTGCGCACCTACGCGGGCCAGTGGGGCGAGGCGCTGCGCGACTGGCGGGCCGCGGCCGCCGCGTGCCGCAGGCTGCGGGACCTGCCCGGCCACGCCCGGGCGCTGAGCGAGATCGCCCGGGTGCAGGAGTACGCGGGCCGCCCGCAGGAGGCGCTGCGCACCTGCCGGGAGGCCGTGGAGTGCGCCCGTCAGGCGGGTGACCTCCGGCTGCAGGCCGCGGTGCGGCTGCGGCTGGCGGACACCCTGGAGCGGCTGGGCGACCCGAAGGCCGCCGAGGGGCACCGGGCGGAGGCCGGGCGGCTGCTGGCGGCCGACGCGGCCGCCGCGGCCGCCGCCAGGGCCGCGGGGGCGGCCGCGGGCGTGGCGAGGGTCACGGCCGCGGATCCGGCGGGAGGCACCGGGGGAGGCGCGGCGGGAGGCACGGCCCGCGGGGCGGCTCCGGCGTCGGGCGCGGGGGCGGGCGCCGGGCCGGGCGCGGGGGCGATACCCCCGGCCGCACGCAGCGAGGCCCCGCCCACCGAGGGTTACCTACGAAATCAGTAGCCGTTCGCCAGAAGATTGGCTCTTTGCAAGGCTAGACAGGGCGGGATCCTTCATTAGACTGGTTGCGCCGCGATCGACGCGGTCTGCTCTGGTGTGCCCCGGCATTTCCGGAATAGCCTGTCATTCTCTGATTCAAGGACCGTGATCGACGTGAAGGTCGGCATCCCCCGCGAGGTCAAGAACAACGAGTTCCGCGTGGCCATCACGCCCGCCGGCGTGCACGAGCTCGTCCGCAACGGCCACCAGGTCTTCGTGGAGAAGGACGCCGGTCTCGGCTCCTCCATCACGGACGCCGAGTACGTCTCGGCCGGTGCGAACATCCTGGAGACGGCCGACGAGGTCTGGGAGACCGCCGACCTGCTGCTCAAGGTCAAGGAGCCGATCGCGGAGGAGTACCACCGCCTCCGCAAGGAGCAGACGCTCTTCACGTACCTGCACCTGGCCGCCTCCCGCGAGTGCACCGACGCGCTCCTGGAGTCCGGCACCACCGCCATCGCCTACGAGACGGTCGAGACCGCGAACCGCGCCCTGCCGCTGCTCGCCCCGATGTCCGAGGTCGCGGGCCGGCTGGCCCCGCAGGTCGGCGCCTACCACCTGATGCGCGCGGCCGGCGGCCGCGGCGTGCTGCCGGGCGGCGTCCCGGGCGTCGCCGCGGGCAAGGCCGTCGTCATCGGCGGCGGCGTCTCCGGCTGGAACGCCGCGCAGATCGCCATCGGCATGGGCTTCCACGTCACGCTGCTCGACCGGGACATCAACAAGCTCCGCGAGGCCGACAAGATCTTCGGTACCAAGGTGCAGACGATCGTCTCCAACGCGTTCGAGCTGGAGAAGGCCGTCGTCGAGGCCGACCTCGTCATCGGCGCCGTCCTCATCCCGGGCGCCAAGGCCCCCAAGCTGGTCACCAACGAGCTCGTCGCCAAGATGAAGCCCGGAAGTGTACTTGTCGACATTGCGATCGACCAGGGCGGCTGCTTCGAGGACTCGCGTCCCACCACCCACGCCGAGCCGACCTTCGAGGTCCACGAGTCGGTGTTCTACTGCGTCGCGAACATGCCGGGCGCCGTGCCGAACACCTCCACCTACGCGCTGACCAACGCCACGCTGCCCTACATCGTGGAGCTGGCCAACCGCGGCTGGAAGGAAGCGCTGCGCCGTGACGCCGCGCTCGCCAAGGGTCTCAACACCCACGAGGGACAGGTCGTTTACGGCCCCGTCGCCGAGGCGCACGACCTGCCGCACATCGAACTGAGCGACCTCCTCGGCTGAGTCGTCAACGCGACACACCAAGAGCGTGCACCCGGCCGGGCCTTGCTGAGCAAGGTCCGGCCGGGCCTTTTCGGGGGCGTTCGGCGCCCCGGGAGGAGCGCCGCGAAACTTCCGGGCGATAGGCCGTACACCCTTGACAGAAGGGTGTTCGATCGCCGACACATCGTGCCGTCTCCGGCGGATTGTGTTGCTGCGGACCGCCGACACGCCATAGAGTCGCAGACCGTCGGCATGGTGCAACGCTGACCTATCTAGATGTTTCCTGGTCACCAAGGAGGTAGGACGACTTGTGAATGAGTCGACATTTGCTCCCGGGGGTGGTCACCCAGGAATGTCTGCGCAGGGCCAGAGTCCCGTGGGACTTCAAGCTGTCGGCTCCGTCGCTGTCCACACCTTCGCGGCACACCAGAACATCCAGAGCACGCAGAGAGCACAGAGCACACCGACAGCCCACCAGAGCATGGACGGCCATCACGTGAACGCCATGGCCGGCGACCGCGGCGGAGCGGATCCCGCCCGGCTCGCCGACTACGAGGACGTGCCCGAGGGGCACTTCTACGACCCTGACGCGGAGTACGAGCCCGACCCCGAGTACGCGGCCACCCTCGCGCCCGACGCTGCCCGGCAGCGCCGCGAGCGCATCGGCCCGACCGGGCGTCCCCTGCCGTACTTCCCCATCCCCGGACCGCTGACCGACCACGGGCCCGCGAAAATCATCGCGATGTGCAACCAGAAGGGCGGGGTCGGCAAGACCACCTCGACCATCAACCTGGGCGCGGCGCTCGCGGAGTACGGGCGCCGGGTGCTGCTCGTCGACTTCGACCCGCAGGGCGCGCTCTCCGTCGGCCTCGGCGTCAACCCGATGGAGCTCGACCTGACGGTCTACAACCTGCTCATGGAGCGGGGCATGCAGGCCGACGAGGTGCTCCTGAAGACGGCCGTGCCCAACATGGACCTGCTGCCCAGCAATATCGATTTGTCAGCGGCCGAGGTCCAGCTCGTCAGCGAGGTCGCGCGCGAGTCCACGCTCCAGCGCGCGCTCAAGCCCCTGCTGGCGGACTACGACTACATCGTCATCGACTGCCAGCCGTCCCTCGGCCTGCTCACCGTCAACGCCCTGACGGCGGCTCACAAGGTGATCGTGCCGCTGGAGTGCGAGTTCTTCGCGCTGCGCGGTGTGGCCCTGCTCACCGAGACGATCGAGAAGGTCCAGGAGCGGCTCAACCCCGACCTGGAGCTCGACGGCATCCTCGCCACGATGTACGACTCGCGGACCGTGCACAGCCGTGAGGTCCTCGCGCGCGTGGTCGAGGCGTTCGACGATCACGTCTACCACACGGTCATCGGCCGGACGGTCCGCTTCCCCGAGACCACGGTCGCGGGCGAGCCGATCACCACGTACGCCTCCAACTCCGTGGGCGCCGCCGCCTACCGCCAGCTCGCCAGGGAGGTGCTCGCCCGGTGTCACGCCGAGTGAGTCTGCCCGGCGCCGACGAACTGTTCCGCACCACCGGGGGGACCGGGCTCCAGTCGTCCTCCCCCCGCCGGCAGGCGAACGGCGAGGCGGCCCCGCGGGTGCCCGGCCCGGCCGCCGGGTCCGACGCCGAGAACGGCGGGACGGGCCAGGCCGAGCACGGCGGGCGCGGCACGGCCGGCACCGAGCGGGAGCCCGCCGCCGAGCGGCGCGCCCCGGGCCCGGAGCGCGCCACCGCGGGCCAGCCCGTCGCCCCCGCGCAGGGCCGCCGCCGCGGGCGCGGCGGCGGCAACCGCCGGCCCAGCGGGCGCGAGCGCCACGACGAGAAGATCACCGTCTATGTCTCCGCCGAGGAGCTCATGGATCTCGAACACGCCCGGCTGGTGCTGCGCGGTGAGCACGGCCTGGCCGTCGACCGCGGCCGGATCGTCCGGGAGGCCGTCGCGGTCGTCCTCGCCGACCTGGAGTCGCGCGGCGACGCGAGCATCCTCGTGCGCCGGCTGCGCGGCCGCTGAGGCCCGCGCCGATAGCCTGCCTCCCCCGAGACCACGAGGCCGCTCCCCGCGGCCGCGTAACGGCCCCACAGGCCCGTGCAGGTGTGTACGTGCCCACGGGGCCGCCCCGTACCGCCCCGCACCCTGGACAGCGACCGCCACTGATGCCCGCCGCCACACCCGCCGCCCCGGCCCCCCGAGCCCGCCGGCCCCTCGGCCACGGCCACGGGCAGCCGCCCGCCCCCGAGGCGGCGCCGGGCGAGGGCGCGGAGCCGGCCGACGGCCGGTTCACCGTCCGGCTGGCGAACTTCGAGGGCCCGTTCGACCTGCTGCTCCAGCTGATCTCCCGGCACAAGCTGGACGTCACCGAGGTCGCCCTGTCCGAGGTCACCGACGAGTTCATGGCCCATCTGCGGGCCATGGGCCCGGACTGGGACCTGGACCAGACCACCGAGTTCCTGGTCGTCGCGGCGACCCTCCTCGACCTGAAGACGGCCCGGCTGCTGCCCGCCGCCGAGGTCGAGGACGAGGCGGACCTCGCACTGCTGGAGGCCCGCGACCTGCTCTTCGCCCGGCTCCTGCAGTACCGCGCCTACAAGAAGATCGCGGACATCTTCGCCGACCGGCTCGCGGCCGAGGAGCACCGCCACCCCCGCACGGTGGGCCTGGAGCCGCACCACGCCGAGCTGCTGCCCGAGGTCGTCCTCGGCATCGGCCCGCGCGGCCTGGCCGAGCTGGCGGTAAAGGCCATGCGGCCCCGGGCGGAGCCGCAGGTCTACACCGACCACATCCACGCCCCGCTGGTCAGCGTCCGCGAACAGGCCGCGGTCGTCGCAACGCGGCTGCGGCAGAGCGGGCAGGCCAGCTTCGGAGAGCTCACCGCGGACGCCCCGGACACCCTGACGGTCGTGGCGCGCTTCCTGGCGCTGCTGGAGCTGTACCGCGAGCGCGCGGTCGCCCTCGACCAGGAGCAGGCCCTGGGGGCGCTCACGGTCCGCTGGACGGGCCCGGCGGACGGCCCTCCAGGGGTGACGGACGAGTTCGACCGTGAGGCGGCGGCCGGAGAGACAGCGAGCGGGCAGAGAGCGACCGGAGAGACGGCGGAGTGAACGACACAGTGCGGGAGAGCGGGCCGGAGGCCGGCGGCGACGGCGGTACGGGGCAGGCCCCCGCCGGGCTGCGGGACGTGGCGGGGCTCGCCCTGCGGCCGGCCCTGGAGGCCGTCCTGATGGTCGTGGACGAACCGGTGGCCGAGGACTACCTCGCCCGGGTCCTCCAGCGGTCCCGCCGCGAGGTCGCCGAGGCGCTGGCCGCCCTGGCCGCGGAGTACACCGCCCAGGGCCGCGGTTTCGAGCTGCGGGCGGTCGCCGGCGGCTGGCGGTTCTCCACCCGCCCCGAGTACGCCGACGCCGTCGAGAGCTTCGTCCTCGACGGCCGGCAGGCCCGGCTGACCCAGGCCGCGCTGGAGACCCTGGCCGTAGTCGCGTACCGTCAGCCGGTCAGCCGATCGAGGGTTTCCGCCGTGCGCGGGGTGAACTGCGACGGCGTGATGCGCACCCTCCTCCAGCGGGGTCTGGTGGAGGAGACGGGGACGGAACTCGAAACAGGTGCGATCCTGTACAGGACGACGAATTACTTTCTGGAGCGAATGGGCCTGCGCGGCCTGGACGAGCTCCCGGAGCTCGCCCCCTTCCTCCCCGAGGCGGAAGCGATCGAGGGCGACACTCAAGAAGGTGTGCCGTCGTTCGATCCGGACGCACCGGACACCGACGCAGACGACAAGACGGAATTTTGATGCGAAGCAGCGGCAGGAACAGCGGAAGCGGCAACCGGGACGACCGGGGGGCGCGAGGAGGATCTCCCCGTCCGGCGTCCGGAGGCGGGCGTGCGGGCGGCGGCCGTTCCGGCGGCGGGCGTCCCGAGGGCGGCCGCTCCGGCGGTGGCCGTCCCGAGGGCGGGCGCTTCGACGGCGGCCGCTCCGGTGGCGGTCGCCCCGGTGGCGGGCGCTTCGACGACCGGCGGTCCGACGACCGGCGGTCCGAGGGTGGTCGCCCCGGTGGCGGGCGCCCGGAGAGCGGTGGCCGTTTCGACGACCGCCGTTCCGGCGGTGGCCGTCCCGAGGGCGGCCGGTCCGGCGGGCGCTTCGACGGCGGCCGCGGCGGGGATCGTCGTGACGACCGCCGTGACGACCGGGCGCAGGAGCGGCCGCGCCGTCCGCGCCCCGAGGAGCGCCGCTACGACGTGGGCAACGACGCGCCGGGCGCCGGCGGCGGCAGCCGGGGCGCGGCGGCCCGCGGCGGCGCCAAGGGCGGCCCCAAGCGGAGCTCCGCGGCCGGCTCCGGCGGCCGCAGCAGCGGGCCCGCCCGCGGCCACCAGTGGACCCCGTCGCGCCCGCGCGAGCTCGACGCCAAGATCGAGGAGCGCAACCGTGAGCGGCACAACAAGCCGCAGGTGAAGACGCCCAAGACGTTCCCCGGCGCCGAGCAGGAGGGCGAGCGCCTGCAGAAGGTGCTGGCCCGGGCCGGCATGGGCTCGCGGCGCGCCTGCGAGGAGCTGATCGAGCAGTCCCGCGTCGAGGTGAACGGCGAGATCGTCACCGAGCAGGGCAAGCGCGTGGACCCCGAGAAGGACGAGGTCAAGGTCGACGGCCTGACCGTCGCCACCCAGTCCTACCTCTTCTTCGCGCTGAACAAGCCGGCCGGCGTCGTCTCCACCATGGAGGACCCCGACGGCCGCCAGTGCCTGGGCGACTACGTCACCAACCGCGAGACCCGGCTCTTCCACGTCGGCCGTCTCGACACGGAGACCGAGGGCATCATCCTGCTCACCAACCACGGTGAGCTGGCCCACCGCCTGACCCACCCGAAGTACGGCGTCCAGAAGACCTACCTCGCCGCCATCACCGGCCCGCTGCCGCGTGACATCGGCAAGCAGCTCAAGAGCGGCATCCAGCTGGAGGACGGCTGGGCCCGCGCCGACAACTTCCGGGTCATCCAGCAGACCGGCAAGAACTACCTGGTCGAGGTCACCCTCCACGAGGGCCGCAAGCACATCGTGCGGCGCATGCTCGACGAGGCGGGCTTCCCGGTCGAGAAGCTGGTCCGCACCGGCTTCGGCCCGATCCCCCTGGGCGACCAGAAGTCCGGCTGGCTGCGCCGCCTGACCAACACCGAGGTCGGCATGCTGATGCGCGAGGTCGAGCTCTAAGCGCTCCGCTGGAAGCCGAGCACGCCGTCTGCGGGCGCGTTGTGGCTGGTCGCGCAGTTCCCCGCGCCCCCTGCGGGGCGCGGGAGCCCGCCCGGACACCGAGCCCTGGACACCCCCGTCCGCGACGGCCCCCCGGCACCCGCCGGGGGGCCGTCGCGCGTTCCCCTCAGCCCGCCGACGCCCGTCGGACCCGGACCAGGAAGTCCTCGACGCGCGCAGCGTCCGGCTCGGCCGGGAGCGGGGTCGCCGTGGCGGCCGCCGCCGTCTCCGCTTCCAGCCGGCGCAGCCACGCCTCGACCTCCGGCCAGGTCACCTCGCCCCGCTTGACGGCCAGCAGCCGCTCGCGGTGCTCGCCCACGTCGACGTGGAGCCGCCCGGTGCGCAGCAGGTCACGGCCGCTGATCAGCAGCCGCACCAGGTGCATCGCGTGCTTCCAGCGCGGTTCGCCCCGGGTCCGCAGATCCGCTTCGAGCTTCCGGCGCTGGGCCGTCGCGTAACCGGCGAACGCCTGGTGGGCCCGGCGGGAGAGGAACGCCCCGCGCAGGTCGAGCAGCTCGCGGCCGGTGGCGTCGGCGTGCTCGACGAGCGGGGAGTGCAGGACTTCGAGGACGTTGGGGTTGGCCCGCAGGGCCAGCTCCGCGAACCGCTCCAGCTCCCACGAGAACCGCTCCTCGCCCGGCCCGTCCACATGGGTGGGCGGCTTGGTGAAGCCCCAGAACATCGGCGTGGGCGCGACGTAGACGCCCCGCCGGTCGGTGTCGCTGTCGGGGGTGGCGAGCCCGAAGGCGCGCGAGCCCGTCACACAGGAGTAGACCGTGTGGTCGGTCACCAGTGCGTGCGGGGTGACGGGGGCCGGCTCGGCGGCGGGCGTGTCGTGCATGGGGTGATGGTGGCGGCCCGGGAGCGGGCGTGTCACCCGAAATTCCGCCCCCCAGGGGGCTCACGACCAGACGGCCAGGCCCGTCGCGCGGCCCTCCTCGTCCCGCTGGATCTCCATCATCCCCTCGACCGCGTCCCGATTGATCCGCCCGAAGACGTGCGGGAACAGCGTGCCGGGCGCGGTCCCGGGCGGCGGGGCCGGGTCCGCGGCCTCCCAGCGGACCACGACGTCCAGCTTGTGCTCGTCGATCAGCAGCACCATCAGCGGGCCGGGCACCTGCCGGTAGAAGGCGGAGGCCACCGAAAGCGTCGTCTCCTCGTCGGGCGAGCAGTGCACGAAGCCCTCGTCGGAGAGCGAGGCGGGGGAGTACGGGCGGTCGGGAACGGCCAGCCAGTCGTCCAGGGGCACCACGTGGTAGATCATGTACATGGTTGTACCGGAATCGGGCCGCCCACGGGCGGAAGGGAGCTCCCCGAACCGGTGGGAGAGCCCGCCCGCCCGGCTGGCTAGGCTGGGTGAGCACGACCCGCACCACCCGCACACGACCCGTACGAGCACCCACGTGCCCGTACGGCACGCACACCGGCGTGTGCCCACCCCGGCGCCGCGGCCGCCCTTCGCAAGGACTTCGCCAGTGAGAACCGCCCTCGTCATCGGTACCGGACTGATCGGCACCTCGGCCGCGCTCGCCCTCGCGGGCCGCGGGGTCCAGGTCCACCTCGTGGACCACGACCCCGACCAGGCGCGGACCGCCGCGGCCCTCGGCGCCGGCACCGACCGGGCGCCGGACGGCCCGGTCGACCTCGCGGTCGTCGCCGTGCCGCCCGCCCACGTGGCGGCCACCCTCGCCGAGGCCGTCGCCGGCGGCCTGGCCCGCGGCTACCTCGACGTCGCCAGCGTCAAGGGCGGCCCCCGCCGCGAGCTGGAGGCCATGGGCTGCGACCTCACCGCCTACCTCGGCACCCACCCCATGGCGGGCCGCGAGCGCTCCGGCCCCCTCGCGGCCACCGCCGACCTCTTCGAGGGCCGCCCCTGGGTGCTGACGCCCACCCGCGACACCGACACCGAGGTCCTCAACCTCGCCCTGGAGCTCGTCGCCCTGTGCCGCGCCGTGCCCGTCCTCATGGACGCCGACGCCCACGACCGGGCCGTCGCCCTCGTCTCGCACACCCCCCAGCTGGTCTCCAGCATGGTCGCCGCCCGCCTGCGGGACGCCGACGAGACCGCCGTGCGCCTGTGCGGGCAGGGTATCCGCGACGTGACCCGGATCGCGGCCTCCGACCCCCGGATGTGGATCGACATCCTCTCCGCCAACCCCGGGCCCGTCGCCGACGTCCTGGCCGCCGTCTCCGCCGACCTCGACGAGACCGTGCGCGCCCTGCGCGCCCTGGACTCCGCGGACGAGGGCGAGCGGGGCGGCGGCGCGGCCGGCATCGAGGACGTGCTGCGCCGCGGCAACGCGGGCCGCGCCCGGGTCCCGGGCAAGCACGGCGCCGCCCCGGCGGTGTACGAGACGGTGACCGTCCTGATCGGCGACCAGCCCGGCGAGCTCGCCCGGATCTTCGCGGACGCGGGCCGGGCCGGGGTGAACATCGAGGACGTGCGCATCGAGCACGCCACCAACCAGCAGGCCGGTCTGATCCAGCTGATGGTCGAGCCGGCCGCCGCACCGGGCCTGGCCGCGGCCCTCCGCGAGCGCGGCTGGTCGGTCCGGCAGTAGGCCCGGCGAGAGGACCGGCGGTGAGCCAGTAACCTTGTCTGAGGTTCTCTGCGCCTTGTCGTACCCGGCGCAGCAACCGACACAGCACCCGATCAGCACCGAAGCAGCACCACAGCAGCCCCGCCCCGCACCCCAGAAAGGTGTCTGACACCCGTGAACAACACCGGCAACGCCGCAACCGCTGCCCGGACTGCACCGGGAGCAGTCGTCGTCGGCATCGACGGCCCTTCCGGCACGGGCAAGTCCAGCACCTCCAAGGCCGTGGCCGCCAAGCTGGGCCTGCGCTACCTGGACACCGGCGCCCAGTACCGGGCGATCACCTGGTGGATGCTGAGCAACGGCATCGACGTCAACGACGCCGAGGCCGTGGCCGACGCGGCGGGCAAGCCCGAGATCGTCTCCGGCACCGACCCGTCGGCGCCGACGATCTCGGTCGACGGCCTGGACGCCGCGGCGCCCATCCGCACCCAGGAGGTCACCTCCGCGGTCAGCGCCGTCAGCGCCGTCCCGGAGGTGCGCACCCGGCTCACCGAGCTCCAGCGGGCCATCGCCGCCGAGGCGCCGCACGGCATCGTGGTCGAGGGCCGGGACATCGGCACGACCGTGCTGCCCGACGCCGACCTGAAGATCTTCCTGACGGCCTCGGCCGAGGCCCGCGCCGCCCGCCGCAGCGGCGAGCTGGGCGGCAAGGCGGCCGCCGACCTGGCCGCCACCCGGGCCGCCCTGGTCAAGCGCGACGCCGCCGACTCGGGCCGCAAGACCTCGCCGCTGGCCAAGGCCGGCGACGCCGTCGAGGTGGACACCACCGAGCTCACCCTGGAGCAGGTCATCGAATGCGTGGTCACCCTCGTCGAGGAGAAGCGGACGGCGTGAGCGCCTCCGCATCCGGTGCCGCCGTCGGCCGGCGGATCGGCATCGGCCTGATGTACGGGCTGTGGAAGCCGCGTGTGCTGGGCGCCTGGCGGGTGCCCGTCGCGGGGCCGGTCATCATGGCCGTCAACCACGCGCACAACCTGGACGGCCCGATGCTGATGGGCACCGCGCCCCGGCCGGTGCACTTCCTGATCAAGAAAGAGGCGTTCGTCGGCCCGCTGGACCCGTTCCTGCGCGGAATCGGCCAGCTGAAGGTGGACCGCGCGGGCACCGACCGCACGGCGATCACCGGGGCGCTGGACGTCCTGGCGGCCGGCGGCGTCCTGGGGATCTTCCCCGAGGGCTCCCGGGGTGAGGGCGACTTCGCGTCGCTGCGCGCCGGGCTCGCCTACTTCGCCGTACGGTCGGGTGCGCCGATCGTGCCCGTGGCGGTGCTCGGCAGTGCCGAGGAGCGGGGCCGGGCGATACCGGCGCTGCCGCCGCTGCGCAGCCGGGTCGACGTGGTCTTCGGCGACGCCTTCCAGGCCGGCGACGGCAGCGGGCGGCGGACGCGCACGGCGCTGGACGAGGCGACCGTGCGGATCCAGGGGCACCTGGCCGCGCACCTGGCGGACGCCAAGCGGCTGACCGGCCGCTGACAGAGACTTTGAGTAGTGGGTCGCGTAAGAGCGGCCCACCGATGACGAAGAACGAGGAACGGACTTCATGAACGACCAGATCCACTCCGGCGACGAGCACGGTGAGCTTGGCGACGCCGAGTACGCGGAGTTCATGGAGCTCGCTGCGCAGGAAGGCTTCGACGCCGAGGAGATCGCCGGCGCGATCGAGGAGGCCGGCCACGGCCCGCTGCCCCGGCTCGCCGTCGTCGGCCGCCCGAACGTCGGCAAGTCGACGCTGGTGAACCGCATCATCGGCCGCCGTGAGGCCGTCGTGCAGGACAAGCCCGGCGTCACCCGGGACCGCGTCACCTACGAGGCCGAATGGGCCGGCCGCCGCTTCAAGGTCGTCGACACCGGCGGCTGGGAGCAGGACGTCCTCGGCCTCGACGCCTCCGTCGCCGCCCAGGCCGAGTACGCCATCGAGGCCGCCGACGCGGTCGTCTTCGTCGTGGACGCCACGGTCGGCGCCACCGACACCGACGAGGCCGTCGTCAAGCTGCTGCGCCGGGCCGGCAAGCCCGTCGTGCTGTGCGCCAATAAGGTCGACGGCCAGTCCGGCGAGGCCGACGCCGCCGCCCTGTGGTCGCTGGGCCTGGGCGAGCCGCACCCGATCTCGGCCCTGCACGGCCGCGGCACCGGCGACATGCTCGACGCCGTCCTGGCGGCCCTGCCCGAGGCCCCGGCCCAGACCTTCGGTGCCGCCGGCGTGGGCGGCCCCCGCCGCATCGCGCTGATCGGCCGCCCGAACGTCGGCAAGTCCTCGCTGCTGAACAAGGTGGCGAACGAGGAGCGCGTCGTCGTCAACGAGCTGGCCGGCACCACGCGTGACCCGGTCGACGAGCTGATCGAGCTCGGCGGCGTGACCTGGAAGTTCATCGACACGGCCGGCATCCGCCGCCGGGTCCACCTCCAGGAAGGCGCCGACTACTACGCCTCGCTGCGCACCGCCGCCGCGGTGGAGAAGGCCGAGGTCGCGGTCATCCTGATCGACTCCAGCGAATCGATCAGCGTCCAGGACCAGCGCATCATCACGATGGCCGTCGACGCGGGCCGCGCGATGGTCATCGCGTTCAACAAGTGGGACACGCTGGACGAGGAGCGCCGCTACTACCTGGAGCGCGAGATCGAGACGGAGCTCGGGCAGATCGCCTGGGCCCCGCGGGTCAACGTCTCGGCGCGCACCGGCCGGCACATGGAGAAGCTCGTTCCGGCGATCGAGACGGCCCTGGCGGGCTGGGAGACGCGCATCCCGACCGGCCGGCTGAACGCCTTCCTCGGTGAGATCGTCGCCGCCCACCCGCACCCGGTCCGCGGCGGCAAGCAGCCGCGCATCCTCTTCGGCACCCAGGCGGGCACCAAGCCGCCGCGGTTCGTGCTCTTCGCCTCCGGCTTCCTGGAGGCGGGCTACCGGCGCTTCATTGAGCGCCGTCTGCGCGAGGAGTTCGGTTTCGAGGGCACGCCGATTCACCTGTCGGTGCGGGTGCGCGAGAAGCGCGGGCGCAAGAAGTAGGGGCGCGCGCCGGCTGGGCTGGGGGTCCGGGGGCGATCCCCCGGGCGGGCACGGTCCTGTCGGTGCGGGTGCGGGAGAAGTGCGGGCGCAAGAAGTAAGCCGGAGCCCGTGCGGGCCCCGTGAACAGCGGACCCCGGGCCCTGGAGGGCCCGGGGAGATACGGGCCCCGTCAGAAGCCGCGCATGCGGCCGTCGCGGGGAGCGGGCGGCAGCGCGGCGGGCATCGGCCCGCCGCGCTGCCGCCCGTACTGCGTTTCCCAGCCCCCGGGGTAGCCCGCAGGGCCGTGGTACCCCGGCTGGCCGCTCAGCTGTCCGTAGTGGCCGTGGCCGACGAGCTGGGGGCCGAACCCGGTGAACCTCAGCTCCTCCTCGCCCGACCGGTCGAAGGGGAGCGCCCGGAACAAGCGGCGGTACTCGGCGCAGAGCGCATCGTAGATCGGGGTGACCGAGGCGGAGTGGCTCTGCGGGGCGGCTTCGCGGGATGGGCGCATGCCGGGGATGTGATTCGGGTACGGGATCCGGGAGGCGGGCTCGTATGAGTGCACGTCTGAGCCAACGAGCCCGTGGCCCGTCGGATGCGGCCCCGGCGTCGAATGGCCCGCCGGCGCGTGGCGTACGGGGGGCACCGCGAGGGTCACGTACCCGCGAGCGGCATGGACGCGGCGACCAGCTGGCCCCGGGAAGCGGCGCGGTCCAGGGCGTCGCGCAGCAGGTCCTCGCGCGGCTGCTGCCCGATCGTGCCGACGGGCGCGGCGAAGACGAGGACCTTGCGCGTCTTGTTGACGGCGGCGCGCCACTCGTCGGCGACCTGCATGGCCTGGTGCGCCTGCCACCAGGCGGTGGGGGAGGGGCCCGAGGTGGCCGGCTGGAGGATCGCGTGCAGCTTCCCCATGGCCAGCAGCACCGACCAGCCCGGGGTGGGCTCCGGCACCTGGTCGACGGCGGCGATGGGCGCGAAGCCCTGCTCGATCAGGAGCGGCAGGAAGACATCGACGGGACCGGTGGTGCCGGGGCGGGCGATGGGGCCGAGCGGCTCGACGACGAGCGCCGGGTGCAGCTCGCCGCCGATGAGGACCAGACCGCTGGTCACCCCCAGCTCGGCCTGGACGGGCCCGTCGGCCGGCGGGGCCGGGGCGGGCGGCGGGGCGGGGGCCCGGTCGCCCTCGGCGGTGATGGACTGCACGGCGGTCTGGAGCTGCTCCTCGGAGACGGGGACGACCTGGGAGGGGATGCAGGTCGCGTGCGCGAAGGCCAGCACCGCCGTCTCCTCGCCGACGAAGAGCACCGTGGAGGTGGGCTCGCTGTCGGTGTTGCCGGGGTTGCGGCAGGAGGTGCAGTCGTAGCTGCCCGGGGCGTTGTCGCCGCCGAGCAGGCGGTCGGCTTCTTCGTCGCCGATCTCGGCGCGGACCTCGTCGCTGACGTCGAGCAAGCGCGGCACGGTGGCTCCTAGAACTCGGGTGCGTGGTGAGGCGGGTGTCCCCGGCTCGTCATGGAGACAACGGGCGATCCGTGGCAGGGGTCACGCATCGGTGAAGATCGCGCAAACTTCCCCGTTCCGCTTCCGGTAACGGTGTTTTCGGGCCTTCCGGAACGAGTTGGTGATCGGGACCAACCTCAGGGGCCTCACCACGGTCTAATCTCTCGGTAGGCGGGCTGCACGGAATGTCCGCGGCGAAACGGCTGCATACGGGGACGAATGCACATCTCATTCCTGATTCACAACGCGTACGGCATCGGCGGGACCATCCGCACCACGTTCAATCTCGCGAGCACGCTCGCCGAGCAGCACGACGTGGAGATCGTTTCCGTATTCCGTCACCGCGAGGAGCCGGTCTTCTCGCCGGGCGGTAAGGTGCGGCTGCGGCACCTGGTGGATCTGCGCAAGGGCACGCCCGGCTACGAGGGCGACGATCCGGCGTACGAGCGGCCGGCCTCCGTCTTTCCCTCCGCCGAGGGCCGCTACAAGCAGTACAGCGAGCTCACCGACCGGCGGATCCGGGAGCACCTGCAGAGCCTGGAGTGCGACGTGGTCGTCGGCACCCGGCCCGGCCTGAACGTGCACATCGCCCAGCAGGCCCGACGCGGCGTCGTGCGCGTCGGCCAGGAGCACCTGACGCTCAGCACCCACTCCGCGCCGCTCAAGCTGGTGCTGCGGACGCAGTACCCGCGGCTCGACGCCGTCACCACCGTCACCGAGGCGGACGCCGCGACGTACCGCAAGCTGATGCGGCTGCCGGGGGTGCGGATCGAGGCGGTCCCCAACAGCATCCCCGCGCCCGTCCTGGAGCCCGCGGACTCCACCGGCAAGTGGGTGATCGCGGCCGGCCGGCTGGCCCCCGCCAAGCGCTACGACCTGCTGATCCGCGCCTTCGAGAAGGTCGTCGCCGAGCGCCCCGACTGGCGGCTGAGGATCTACGGCGCCGGCGCGGAGCGCGCCAAGCTGCGCGCCCAGATCGACAAGCGCGGCCTGTACAACCACGTCTACCTCATGGGCCCCGCGAACCCCCTGGACCCCGAGTGGGTCAAGGGCTCCATCGGCGCGGTCACCTCCAGCCTGGAGTCCTTCGGCATGACCATCGTCGAGGCGATGCGCTGCGGCCTGCCGGTCGTCTCCACCGACTGCCCGCACGGGCCCGGCGAGATCATCGACAACGGTGTCGACGGACTGCTGGTGCCCACCGGCAAGGTCGACGCCATCGCCGCCGGCCTGCTGAAGCTGATCAACGACGACGACCTGCGCAAAACCATGGGAGAGCGGGCCCTGGCGAACTCCGCCCGCTTCGACCCCGCCCAGGTCGCCGGCCGCTACGAGCGGCTCTTCACCGACCTGACCTCGCGCGGCGGCCTGCGCGGCTCGCTGCACCGCACGCGCGGCGCCCTCCTCAGCGGCGCCCTGCGGACCACGGACAAGAGCCGCTCCGCCCTGCGGAAGGGGCGCGCCGCATGACACCCCCCTCCGGCCCCGCCCGTCCCTCTGAGCCCACCGGCCCGTCCCGCACGGGCAACACTCCCGAGGAGCCCACCACCGTGTCTGCCCCTCTCCAGGTCTTCGGCGTGGAGGACCCCGCCGCCGACTGCATCGCGGACTCCGCGGGCGGCATCACCTTCGACCTCGACGCCCCCGGGGTGCCCGACGCCCCGGGCGACTGGTCCGCGGCCCTGGTGCTGCGCCGCCGGGGGAGCGACGAGGAGGCCGAGGAGTTCCGCCTGCCGCTCGCCCCCAACGGCGACGGCCGGCTGCGCGCCGTGCTGCCCAGCACCGTCGCCCTCCCCGAAGGCCGCTGGGACGTCTACGTCGCCTGCGCCGACGCCGAGCCCAGACGCCTGGTGCCGGGCCTGGCCGATCTCCGCTCGCTCGTCGACCGCAGACCCGGGCCCAGCACCTCGCCGCTGGCCGTCCGCATCCCCTACGCCACCAAGCACGGCAACCTCTCCCTGCGCAGCTGGCTGCGCGGCCCCCACGCCGAGGCCGGGGACCTGCGCCCCGGCACCCGCGGCCTCACCGGCCGCGGCCGCCTCTACCGGGTCCAGGACCCGGCGGCCTGGCTCGCCGGGGCCGTCGTCGAGGCCAGGCTGCGCCGCGATCCGGACGTGGTCGTCACGACCCCGGCCGGCGCCGTGACCGCGGAAGGCGCCGACGCCCAGGACTTCACCTTCACCCTGGACTTCGCGGAGCCGGCCGGCCACTGGCAGGGCGGCCTGGACGTCTGGGACCTGTGGCTGCGCGGCGCCGGCGGCACGGAGACGGCCCGTATCGCCCGCATCCTGGACGACATCGCCGACAAGAAGCAGATCTTCACCTACCCCGCGCAGGACGTGGCCGCCCCGTACGCGCCCGCGCAGGTCGGTCCGTACTACACGGCCGACAACGACCTCGCGATCCGGATCGACGAGCGTCCGCCGGCGGCGGGCTGAACCGCGGCCGCCCGCGCGGCGGGCAGGGAGCGTGACGCCCGGCGCCTCCCCGGCGCCGAGCTCGCCGCTCCCGGCGGCACGGGGAGCTCCCCCGGGGCGTGTCCGCCCACGCCTGCGCCGAGCGGGACACCGCGGATCAGAGTCCGGCCCGGTCGGGCTCGACCGGAGGCGACGGCTCCTCCAGCTTCGCCACCTCCGGGTGGTGCAGGTCGAACGCCGGTGACTCCGAGCGGATCCGGGGCAGCGTGAGGAAGTTGTGCCGCGGCGGCGGGCAGGACGTGGCCCACTCCAGGGAACGGCCGAAGCCCCAGGGGTCGTCGACGTCCACCTTCGGGGCGTACTTCGCGGTCTTCCAGATGTTGTAGAAGAACGGCAGCGTCGACAGACCCAGCAGGAACGCCCCGATGGTCGACACCGTGTTGAGCGCGGTGAAGCCGTCGGCCGCCAGGTAGTCCGCGTACCGCCGGGGCATGCCCTCGGCGCCCAGCCAGTGCTGGACGAGGAACGTGGTGTGGAACCCCACGAACAGCGTCCAGAAGTGGACCTTCGCCAGCCGCTCGTCCAGCATCTTCCCCGTGAACTTCGGCCACCAGAAGTAGAAGCCCGCGAACATCGCGAACACCACCGTCCCGAACACCACGTAGTGGAAGTGCGCGACGACGAAATAGCTGTCCGTGACGTGGAAGTCCAACGGCGGTGACGCCAGGATCACGCCCGTGAGCCCGCCGAACAGGAAGCTCACGAGAAAGCCGATCGCCCACAGCATGGGCGCCTCGAACGACAGCGAGCCCTGCCACATCGTGCCGATCCAGTTGAAGAACTTCACCCCGGTGGGCACCGCGATCAGGAAGGACATGAACGAGAAGAAGGGCAGCAGCACCGCGCCCGTGGCGAACATGTGGTGCGCCCAGACCACCACCGACAGCGCCGTGATCGCCATGGTGGCGCCGATCAGCATCACATAGCCGAAGATCGGCTTCCGGGAGAAGACCGGGATGATCTCGGTGATGATGCCGAAGAACGGCAGCGCGATGATGTACACCTCGGGGTGGCCGAAGAACCAGAACAGGTGCTGCCACAGCAGCGCCCCGCCGTTGCCCGCGTCGAAGACCATGGACCCGAACCGCCGGTCCGCCTCCAGGCAGAGCAGCGCCGCCGCCAGCACGGGGAACGCCAGCAGGATCAGGATCGACGTGAAGAGCACGTTCCAGGTGAAGACCGGCATCCGGAACATCGTCATCCCGGGCGCGCGCATCCCGATGATCGTGGTCAGGAAGTTCACCGCGCCGAGGATCGTGCCGAAGCCGGACAGCGCCAGCCCCATGATCCACATATCGGCGCCGGTCCCCGGGGAGCGCGTCATGCTGCTCAGCGGCGCGTACCCGGTCCAGCCGAAGGTCGCGCCGCCCTCGGGCATCAGCAGGCTGCCGACCACGATCAGGCCGCCGAAGAGGTACAGCCAGTAGGAGAACATGTTGAGCCGGGGGAACGCGACGTCCGGCGAGCCGATCTGCAGCGGCATGATCGCGTTGGCGAAGCCCGCGAAGGCCGGGGTCGCGAACAGCAGCAGCATGATCGTGCCGTGGGCCGTGAACGCCTCGTTGAACTGCTCGTTGGTCACCAGCTGCTGCCCCGGGCGGGCCAGCTCGGCGCGCATCAGCATCGCCAGCAGCCCGGCCACCATGAAGAAGCCGAACGAGCTGATCAGATAGAGGCTGCCGATCTTCTTGTGGTCGGTGGTCGTCAGCCAGTCCACCACGATCCGGCCGGGCCGCCGCTCCCGTGTCTCGCCGGCGGCCGCCTGCGCGGTGTCCGTCCCCATCTGCGCTCCCTCGATGTCACTGTCGACGGGCTTTCAGGCTCACGCCATGATGCTCGCCGGGCGGTGGGTCGCGCGAGGGTGCGTCCGGTGTGTCGACCCCTCACTCGCGGGGCAGCAGGGGGCCGAGGGGGCCGAGGTCCAGGTTGAGGTCCTCCGGCTCCAGCCCGTAGCGCGTCCGCAGCTCCTCCATGCGGTCGGCCAGCAGCATCAGCGTCAGCCCGATCCGTTCCTCCTGGTCCTCGGTCAGACCGCCCCGCTCCACGCGCCGCAGGGCCTGGCGCTCCATCAGCTGGCGCAGCAGTTCCACGACCGTCAGCACCAGCTTCATCAGGTCGCGCTCGACGGTGTCCTGGTCGAATTCCATCCGTCGGGTCATGGCGGGGGCTCCTCCCAGGGCGAGGGCACGCTGTCGTCGATCGAGCCGATGAGGGCGTGCAGATCGATCCGGACGAGATCGACCTCGGCGATCCGCAGGGTCACGTCGCCCGCCACCACGACCCCGCCGGCCAGCAGCCGGTCGAGGAGGTCGACCAGGGACAGCTGCTGCTGGGCCGCGGGGGCCGGCACGCCGGTCACCGGGACACCTGCCCGGCGGTGCGGGGCTCGCGGGCGACGAAGGAGTACGGGGCCCAGGGCCCGGTCAGCTCCACGCGCAGCCCGTCGGCGCCGTCCGCGAACGCCGCGACGGCCGAGGTGAATTCCGGGCCGTGCTCGTGCCGGACGAGATAGGCGGCGTTGAGGACGTTGCTGCCGGGGCGCCCGGAGAGCCGGGAGTCCTGCGGGGGGTGCAGCCGGGCCTCCTCGGCGAGGGTGAGCAGCGTGGTGTGGACCTCGGTCGCGGTGTCCTCCGCCCGCCGCCACCCGTCCTCGCGGGCCCGGCGCTCGGCGCCGCGGCGCCGCAGGTAGTCACGGCCCGAAGCGGGAGCGGCGGCGGGGGCGGCGGGGACGGGTTCGGGCTCCGTCCAGATCTTCACGCCCCACTCCGCGCGGCCGTCGAGCCGGTCGAGCGCCGCGCCGAGCTCGGCGCGCTCCGCCGCCAGCATCCGCCGCAGCCCCGCCTCGTCGCGGTAGACGGTGGCCAGCCGCAGCGGCAGCACACAGGCCGCCGCCGTGGCCGCGTCGACGACCCGCTGGTGGCCGCGCGCGACCCGCTCCAGCCAGGGGAGGTCCTCCAGCCGTTCCCGCAGCGGCCCCTCGTCGAACTCCGCCGCCGGGACGGTACCCACCAGGGCGGCGAGCCCGAGCTCCCGCACGGCGCGCACGGGCCCGCCCGCCACCCCCTGCACGTCCGTCAGGGCGCTCCCGGGCAGGTCGGCGTCCCGGGCGACGGCGTAGGCGTACAGCAGTTCCTCGGTGTCTCCCGGGCCGGTCATCGTGGCTCCTCCCGTGACTCCAGTTCGGCGATGCGGGCCTGAAGGCGTTCGTTCTCGGCCCCCAGCTCCTTCTTGCGGGCCCCGGGGGAGAGGGCGGGGTCGTGCTCCCACCAGTCGATGCCCATCTCCTTCGCCTTGTCGACGGAGACGACGATCAGCCGCAGCTTGATGGTGAGCAGCTCGATGTCCAGCAGGTTGATCTTGATGTCGCCGGCGATGACCACGCCCTTGTCGAGCACCCGCTCCAGGATGTCGGCCAGGTTGGCCGAGCCCCCCGGTGGCTGCGGGTCGGGCAGACGGCTGGGGAAACTCATCGTGGATGGTTCTCCGTCCATCGCTGTACCTCTTCCAAACGGTCCAGGAGCGCGTCCTCCTCCCGGTCGAACTCCTCCTCGGTGATCGTCCCCTCCGTCAACCGGGCCTCCAGGTTCTTCAGTTCGCCCCGCACGACGGCCGGGTCGTAGTACAGGCGCTCCGCCTCGGCCAGGACCTGGCGGAGCACCCAGCCGATAAACGTCATGTGCTCGCGAAGCTGTACGGCGGCAGCGGCCCGTGGACCTTCAGGTCCAGCTGCGGGTGCGCCTTCTCCAGCGCTCCCACGGCGGTGAGCAGCTCCTCGCCGGCGGACTCCGGGACGAGGAAGGAGAGGTTGAGGAACCAGCCGGCGCTCTCCGGCCCGGGGCAGCACTCCTCGGCCAGCGGCGTCAGGGTCTCCGTCACCAGGGCGGCGTCGCGCACCTCGCGCTCCCGGACTCCGTTGGCGACCATCTCGCCGAAGCGCAGCCGCTCGTCGTAGGACCCGCCGCCGGACGCCCGGTTGGACTCGGCCAGCGCGCGGAGCTCGGGGTGCTCGGCGAGGACCACGTGCAGCACCACGTCCTCGTGGTGCACGGCCTTGACGTTGTACTCGACCCGGCCGGTCAGCTTCTCCAGCTTCTCCTGGTACCGCTCGGCGTGCTCCGACAGCACCGAGCGCACCTTCTCGTCGTCGTCGGAGACACTGCCGAACCGCATGGGCAGCACGGCGGAGCGCCGCCCCACCTCGCTCAGCACCTGCTGGTGGGCGAGCAGGTCCCGCCGCTTGGGCCGCAGCTGCTCGGGACAGTCGCTGACCACCGCGGACAGCCCACCGCCGGTGACGACGCGCACGGGGCGCGGTGGGTCGCCGATGCCGGTGAGCCCCTCGGGCAGCCCGGTCCGTTCGCCGCGCGCGATGCCGTAGACGTACGTGCTCAACTGCTCTCCTCCTTCTTCTGCCGGGAGGCCGTGCGGCGGCCACCGCTCTCCTCGCGGCCGGAGCTCAGGGCGTCGGTGACGGTCTGCGCCGCACCGGACAGCGCGCCCTTGACCTTGCCGCGGGCCCCGCCCTCGGTGACCTCGCCGACGAGGTCGGGCAGCCCCGCACTCCGGTTCGGGCCGGCCTCCAGGTCGAGGCGGTTACAGGCTTCGGCGAAGCGCAGATAGGTGTCCACGCTGGCCACCACGACCCGTATGTCGATCTTCAGGATCTCGATGCCGACCAGGGAGACGCGCACGAACGCGTCGATCACCAGCCCGCGGTCGAGGACGAGCTCCAGGACGTCGTACAGGCCGCTGGTGCCGCCCGCACCCCCGGACTGCTGCGCCGGGACAACGCTCATGTCTGTCTTCCTCTCCTGCTGCTGTTGCCTTTCGCTCAGGTCCGCCGAGGCTTCGGGGCCTCGTTCCGGCCGGCCTCAGCGGCGGTCGGACCTCCCGCGTTCGTACCGGGCGACGCGGCGGTAGCCGGTCAGGAGACCGTTCGCATCGAGGGTCACCTCGTAGAGCGCCACGATGCTCATCGTCTCGGGCACCCGGGTCACCTCGACGACCTCGGCCTCCAGCGTCCAGCCGTCCTCGGTCCGCTCGAACCGGGAGACGCCCTCGGGGCTCATCCCGGTCAGCTCGGTGAGCTGGTCGCGGGCCGCGCGCAGGAGCTCCAGGGGGGTCGGCTCCGATGCCGGCGCCCGCCCCTTGCCCTTCTCCGTGGTGTCCGTCCCATCTGTCTTGTCTGTCTTGCTCTTTGTGTTTCGTTCGGATGATGTGTCGTTCATGGGAACCCCTGGTGCTGCGGGTACCCGGTGACGCCCCGTCAAACCTGGGCCTGGGGGCGGCCGGCTCGCGGCGTAGGGGTGGGGTGGGGGAGCGAGGCGTGGAAGCGGGGTGCGGAATAAAGGATTCCGAATAGGTCGGGCCGGATAAGCGGCAGCGCCCCGGCCCCTGCCCCCGCTTCGTTTACGCATGGGGGCGCGCATGGGAATTCCCGGCGCATTACCCGGGTGTTTCCGCCGGTATTCGGAGAGGTTTTGCGCGGAGTTCCGGAGAACCCGGGTGAAGGGCGGTGCGGGCGATACCGGAAGGCACGTACGAGTGATGTCCCCGTGGCAAACCAGCGCGAGTTTTCTGTAACAGAAGCGTGACCGGCACCGGACGCGGAGCACACCTCCGCACGGTCCGCTCCTGGCTTCCGCTCACGGTCGGCACGGCTTACGGTGGCCCCCATGGCACCCCTACCGAACCTCCCCGCCGACCCCGACGACGACCCGGAGGGCTACGTCGGCCTCGACACCGCCACCGCGGCCGGCCGGGCCCGCGAACGCGGCTGGGCGACCGTGCGGTCACTGGCCCCCGGCGCGATCATCACCATGGAGTACCAGGTGAGCCGGTTGAACTTCGAGGTCCTGGACGGGACCGTGCGGCGCTGCTGGAAGGGGTGACGGACGGGGCACGCGAAACCGCGGTGGCCCCGGAGCCCCGAAGGGGCGCAGGGACCACCGCGGTCGCGGTGCGCGGCGCGGGCCGGTGTGCGTACCCCCGCGCCGGTGCTGCTCGGGCGCCCTCTAGCCGACGGTGCGGCCGCGGCCCGTGGCCGGGCCCAGCGGTGTGGTGCGCGGCGCGCGGTCGGAGCCGGCCGGGCGGCGGCTGCCGGTCGGGGTGACGGGCGTGCGCTCGGAACGGGCGGTGTGCGGCCGGGGCGAGAGGTGCGGCCGGCCGTCGGGGACGCGGGCCGTGCGGGCACCGGCGCCCACCGGCTCGCGGACGGGCAGCTGGTCGTCCACCGGGGGGCGCGGGGCGCCGACGGTGGCCACGGGGGCGAGCGGCGCGGGCAGCAGGGCACCGCGCTCGCGGATGCGCTGCCAGACGCCCAGGAGAACGGCGTCGGCGCGGGCCATCGGCGCCTCGAACCAGGGCAGGGCGAGCAGGACCAGGAGCCCGGCGCTCCAGCCGAGGGTCACATCGCTCATCCAGTGGGTGCCGAGGTAGACCGTCGTCATGCCGACGCCCAGCGCCAGCAGCGCGGCGATCACCGACGCGACCCGGCGAGTGTGCGGAGTGGTGGCCAGGTAGGCGAGGACTCCCCAGGTCACCACGGCGTTGGCGGTGTGACCCGAGGGAAATATGTCGCCGCCGGCGAACATCTCGTTCGAGCCGATCTCGGTGGCGTAGTGCGGACCGAGCCGGCCCATGCCGATCTTCGCGGCGCCGACCGTGGCGTTGAGCAGCAGCAGCGAGGTGCCCAGCACCAGCAGCGGCCGCAGGGTCTTCTGCCGGTAGGTGCACCAGCCCAGCCAGGCGGCGACCGCGACGGCGGTCGGGCCGCGCTGGCCCAGGACCACGAAGTAGTCGAGGAAGGTGTGGATCTCCGGCCACTGCTTGTACGGGCGGAAGAGCATGACCTGCCAGTCGAACCGCACCGGCCAGGACGTCGTGAGCACGCCGACCACGATCGCCAGATAGACCACGGAGGTGGCCACGAAGATCCCGAGACGGGTCCGGGTCATCCGCGGCCGCACGGGCTCGGTCGGGCGCTCCTCCGCTTGGACGAGCTCGTCTTTGGTACGCACTCAATCGACGTTACATTGCGTGACGGGAAGGTTTGGCCGATCAGGCCGCTTTGTGATGACGATGTGATGTGGAATGCGTCTCAAACATGACTTTCGGCACGTTTGATTCCGGAGAACGAACCCGTGATTAGCGGCGCCCGGAGAAAGCGGCGACGGTCCCCCGCGGGTGGGCCGGCCTTGTTGTTTTCTTTATGCCGGACGGTGTTTATCGGTGATTGACCGGCGTGTTCCCCGGTGTTTCTGCGCCGTTCCCCGAGGGGCTTTTCCCCGGCCGCCCCGGCCCCTCCCGCGGCGCCGGCGAAAAGATCACGGCGGGCCGGAGCCGTGCAGCCAGAACGCCCCGTAGGCCGCCGACACCAGCGCCACCGCGCACACCGTCAGCACTGCCCGCACCGTCCGGAGCCGGGCGAGGGCCAGAGCGAGCGGCAGCAGCAGCGGGAAGGCGGGCATCATCAGCCGCGGCTTGGACCCGAAGTACCCCTTGGCCGTCAGGGCCAGCGCCAGGACCGTGCCCCCGTAGACGAGCAGCGGCAGCGGCTGCCGCTGCCGTACCCCCACCCCGTACAGCCACACCACCAGGGCCACCCCGACGAGCAGGCCCACCCCGGCCGGCCACGCCCCGCCGGTGAACCGCCCGGCGACGAAGGAGCCGAAGGCCACGCCCCCGTCGAAGCCGTTGCCCCAGCCGCCCTGCACGTCGAGATAGCCGGTCACGCTCCCCTCGCGGGCCCCCACCCACGCGAAGTACGCCAGCCAGCCCAGCGGGGCGAGCACACACCCGAGCAGCGTCCGCAGCTCCACCCGGCGGCCGCCGCGCCACCACGTCACCGCCGCGGTGATCCACACGGCCGCCACCACCGCGGCGCCCACCGGCCGGGTCAGCCCGGCCAGCGCCGCCAGCGAGCCCGCCCACACCCACCGGCCGGTGAGCACGCAGTAGACGCTCCACGCGGCGAGCGCCGTGAACAGCGACTCCGAGTACGCCATCGACTGCACGATGCCGACCGGCAGCACGGCCCACAGCGCCACCAGGGCGACCCCGGCCCGCCGCCCGCCCTGCCGCTCACCGATCAGGAACAGCGCCCAGGCCGCGAACAGCGAGGAAACGGCGCTGACCACCAGCCCCGCGTCGGCCGCGGACAGCGGGAACACCGCGGACGCCAGCCGCTCCAGCCACGGCAGCAGGGGAAAGAACGCCAGGTCCGAGTGGACCTTGCCACCGCTCAGATGCAGGGTGTGCCCGTACCCCTCCTCGGCGATGCGGGAGTACCAGAGGGAATCCCAGCGCGCCGAGAGCAGCTGGTGCGGGCTCTTGCCCGCCACCTGCCCCCACCCGGCCAGCACCACGACGCCCAGCGCCCGCACCCCCGCGTACACCAGCAGCGCGGGGGCCGCCCGGCGCAGCGCGCGGCGGGCCGCGGCGGCACCGCGCGGGCCGGGCGCACCGGCGTCCGTACCGGCGGGGGAAACGAGATCGGTCACCGAGCAATTGTCCAGCATGCGTCAGGCGCCCCCCGCAAGGGGCCGTCCGCGTGACCGGGAGCACGTATCGGTGGCCGGGACTCGCGTACTCTGTCGACTCACTCGCCCCCAGCCGGCCGGGCCCACCGTCCCCCACGGCCCGCCGCCGGGTGCGCGAGCGCACGACACGGAGGTGTGTGAATGTCAGGGACGACCACGGCCGGCCCCCCACGGGCGGCGGGTGTTCCCCGGCAGCGGTCCCGGCGCGGGCTGCGGTACCAGCCGCGACTGCCCCTCGGGCGCGGCGCCGAGGCCAACCGCTGGACCGTCCTCGTCGTCCTCTGCGTCAGCCTGCTCCTCGTCGCCGTCGACGCGACCGTGCTGCACGTCGCCGTCCCCGCGGTCACCGAGGACCTGCGCCCCGGCGCCATCCAGCTGCTGTGGATCGTCGACGTCTACCCGCTCGTCTGCGCCTCGCTCCTCATCCTCTTCGGCACCCTCGGCGACCGCGTCGGCCGGCGCCGCGTGCTGCTCCTCGGCTACGGGCTCTTCGGCGTCGCCTCCGCGTTCGCCGCCCTCGCCACCAGCCCCGACGTCCTCATCGCGGCCCGGGCGCTGCTCGGCGTCGGCGGCGCGATGATCATGCCGGCGACGCTGTCCATCCTCCGGCAGGTCTTCCCCGACCGGAAGGAGCGGGCCCTCGCGGTCGGCATCTGGAGCGCGGTCGCCGCCGTCGGCGCGGCCTTCGGGCCGCTGGTCGGCGGGCTGCTCCTGGAGAACTTCTGGTGGGGATCGGTCTTCCTCATCAACATCCCGCTGATGGCGGTCAGCCTGCCCGTCGGGCGCTGGCTGCTGCCCGAGTCGACCGGCGACCGCGACGGCCCGTGGGACGTCGCCGGTGCGCTGATGGCCGCCTTCGGACTGTTCGGGCTCGTCCTCGCGGTGAAGCGGATCGGCGGCGGTGAACCGCCGCTGACGCTCGGCACGCTCGTCCCCGGGGCCCTCGGGGCCGCCCTGCTGATCGTCTTCGTCCGGCGGCAGCGGCGCCGGACCCACCCGCTCGTCGACCTCCGGCTGTTCGCCCGGCCGGCCTTCGGGACGTCCGTCGGCTGCATCGTGCTGGCCATGCTGGCGCTCGTCGGCCTGGAGCTCATAGCGGCCCAGTACCTGCAGCTCGTCCTCGGCCTCACCCCGCTGGAGACCGGGCTGCGGCTGCTGCCGCTCACGCTCGCCGCGATGGCCGCGGGCCTCGTCGGCTCCCGGGTCCTCCACCGCTTCGGGCCGCGCGCCATGGTCACCCTCGGCTTCGTCCTCACCGCCACGGCCGTCGCCTCGCTGACCGTCATGGGCCAGCAGGACCGCCCCTGGGCCCTCGTCGCGGGCTTCGTCCTGCTCGGCTTCGGGCTGGAGACCACGCTCTTCGGGGCCTACGAGTCGATGCTCAGCGAGGCCCCCGCGGAGTCCGCCGGGGGAGCGGCCGCGATAGGGGAAACCTCCTACCAGCTCGGCGCGGGCATCGGCATCGCCCTCCTCGGCAGCGTCATGAACGCCGCGTACGCGCCCGGTGTCAGCGGCGCCCGGGGGGTACCCAGCGCGGAGAGCGCCGCCGCGAGCCACTCGCTGGGCGAGGCGTACGAGGTCGCGACGCGACTCGGCGGCCCGGCGGGCGAGGCCCTCCGCGCGGCGGCCCGCGACGCGTTCGTCCACGGCCTGCACGTGACGCTCCTGCTGAGCGCGGGCCTGCTGCTCCTGGGCGCGGCGGCGGCGCTGCGGCTGCCGCGCACGATGGATTGCGGCGGCGCTCCCGCTGAGGGTCAGCCGGCGGTGGCGCCGGCGCCACCGCCGCTGAGCGCGAAGTCCACGACCTGAGCGAAGTCCGGCACCGCCGGGCTGCGCCGTGGTGGCGGAGGTTTGTTGCGGCGGGGGTAAAGGGCTGGGCCAGGCGGCCGGTGCGTCTTCGCGATGGGGGGCTGCCCCCCTCCTCCGCCGCGACGGCGGAGCATGAGAACGGCGGTGTCCGGCGGTGCCGTGCGGGCGGGGCCCGGTTCTTGGGCGGTTTCGGCACCGCCGGGCTGCGCCGCGGTGGCGGGGGGTTGGTTGCGGCGGGGGTGAGGGGCTGGGCTTGGCGGGCCGGTGTGTCTTTGCGATGGGGGCTGTTCCCCTCTTCCGCCGCGACGGCGGAGCATGAGTACGGCGGTGCCGGGCCGGCGAGGCCGTCGTCGGCCGGGGCCCAGACCCCCTGGACGCCCGGCGTCAGCCGGATTAGCGTCGGGGGCGACCGGATGATCACACCCGGGCGTCCGGGGCCGGGCCACGGCAGCCCGTGCCGCAGCGAGCCGGAGGCTGGCCCATGTCCGTACCCTCGTCACCCTCGTCTTCCCCCGCACCCCGTAAACCGTCGCCCTTCGACCCGCACGACCCCCTCGGCATCGACGACCTGCTGTCCCCCGAGGACCTCGCCGTCCGCGCCACCGTCCGGCAGTGGGCCGCCGACCGCGTCCTGCCGCACATCGCGGACTGGTACGAGCGCGGCGAACTCCCCGGCATCCGTGAACTCGCCCGCGAGCTCGGCTCCATCGGCGCCCTCGGCATGCAGCTCAGCGGCTACGGCTGCGCCGGTGCGAGCGCCGTGCAGTACGGCCTGGCCTGTCTGGAGCTGGAGGCCGCCGACTCCGGCATCCGCTCCCTGGTCTCCGTGCAGGGCTCCCTCGCGATGTACGCGATCCACCGCTTCGGCTCCGAGGAGCAGAAGCAGCGGTGGCTGCCCGGCATGGCCGCCGGCGAGATCATCGGCTGTTTCGGGCTGACCGAGCCCGACCACGGCTCGGACCCCGCCGGGATGCGCACGTACGCCAAGCGCGACGGCGGCGACTGGGTGCTGACCGGCCGGAAGATGTGGATCACCAATGGTTCCGTCGCGGGCGTCGCCGTCGTCTGGGCCCGGACCGACGACGGCATCCGCGGGTTCCTCGTCCCCACCGACCGGCCCGGGTTCTCCGCCCCCGAGATCCGGCACAAGTGGTCCCTGCGGGCCTCCGTCACCAGCGAGCTGGTCCTCGACGAGGTGCGGCTGCCCGCGGACGCCGTCCTGCCGGAGGCCGCCGGCCTGCGCGGGCCGCTGAGCTGTCTGAGCCACGCCCGGTACGGAATCGTCTGGGGCTCGATGGGCGCCGCGCGCACCAGCTTCGAGGCGGCGCTCGACTACGCGCGGACGCGGGAGCAGTTCGGCAGGCCCATCGGCGGCTTCCAGCTCACCCAGGCCAAGCTCGCCGACATGGCGGTGGAACTGCACAAGGGCATCCTGCTCGCCCACCACCTGGGGCTGCGGATGGACGCCGGGGCGCTGCGCCCGGAGCAGGTCAGCTTCGGGAAGCTCAACAACGTGCGGGAGGCGATCGACATCTGCCGTACGGCCCGGACGATCCTCGGCGCGAACGGGATCTCCCTCGAATACCCGGTCATGCGGCACGCCACGAACCTGGAGTCGGTGCTGACCTACGAAGGCACCGTCGAGATGCACCAGCTGGTGCTGGGCAAGGCGCTCACCGGCCTCGACGCGTTCCGGTGAGCACCCGGCCGTGCGGCCGGGGCTGCCGTGTCCCCACCGGAGGGCCGACCACGGGCCCCGGCCGGTGGGGACCGGCCTTCAGCTCTGGTTGAAGAAGCCTCCGCTCCTCGCGCGGCCCGCCTCGCCGCTCAGCACCTGGTAGTCGGCGGGGGTCAGCAGGAAGACGCGGTTGGCCACGCGCTCGATCGAGCCGCGCAGCCCGAACGTCAGCCCGGCGGCGAAGTCCACGACCCGCTTGGCGTCGTCGGGCTCCATGCCCGTGAGGTTGACGATCACTGGGACGCCCTCGCGGAAGAGCTCGCCGATGCCACGGGCGTCCCGGAAGCCGTCCGGGGTGACCGTGGCGATACGGGTGCCCTGTTCCTGCGCGGCCTCGTCCGCGACCCGCACCTTCGGGTTGGTCACCCAGGAGTCGCCGGGCTCGGGCCCCTCGGCGTAGTCGTCGTCGTAGTAGCGCTCGTCATCGCTGTCGTCGACGAGGCCGAGCCAGGCACTCGCCTTGCGCACCGATCCCATGGACGCCTCCTCTCACACGCGGTGTGGTCCGACCGCTTCTCTATCGTCGTCCATGATGCGGATGGTGTGCCAAGTGGATAGCCGCCAAGCGAGGATTTCGTGACGCATCTGGTGCAAAGCGGTTGGCGGTGCGTCAGAAATCCCGAGAGCTGCGCCACACGCTCTGGACCTGGGCATATGCGGTACGGGAAGCGGCCCGCTGGGCGCGGGCCGGTGTGGTTGTCCGGTGATTAGGATGCCCGGGTCCATCCACACCACACACGGGGGCGGGAATTGTTCGGGATCATCAGGCCATGTCGGCACCGGCTGTCCGAGTCGATGCACACGGAGTGGATGGCTCATCTGTGCGGCCTCTGTCTCGCTCTGCGGGGTGACCACGGACAGTTCGCCCGAGCGGCCACGAACTATGACGGTCTGGTCATATCGGTGCTCGTCGAGGCGCAGTCGCCGCGCACCGAGGGCGCGAACTCCTGGCGCCGCACCGCGGGGCCCTGCCCGCTGCGCGGGATGCGCACGGCCTCCGTGGCGCGGGGCGAGGGCGCACGGCTGGCCGCCTCCGTCTCGCTGGTGCTGGCGTCGGCGAAGATGCGCGACCATGTCGCCGACGGCGACGGCGCGTTGGCCCGGCGGCCGGTGGCCGCGGCCGCCCGCCGCGTCGCCGCCCGGTGGGACCGCGCCGGCGCCCGCACCGGCGCGGACCTCGGCTTCGACACCGCCGTGCTCGTCGACGCGGTCGAGCGGCAGGCCGGAATCGAGGAGTCGGCCGGTATCGGCACCTCCCTGCTGGAGGTGACGGAGCCGACCGAGACGGCGACCGCCGCGGCCTTCGGCTTCACGGCGGTACTGGCGGGCCGGCCCGCCAACAGGGCGCCGCTGGAGGAGGCGGGCCGGCTCTTCGGACGGCTTGCGCACCTGCTGGACGCCGTCGAGGACCTGGCCGAGGACGCCGCGGCGGGCGCGTGGAACCCCGTCACCGCGACGGGGACGGACCTGGCGGAGGTCCGGCGGCTGTGCGACGACTCCGTGCACGGCGTGCGCCTGGCGCTGCGCGAGGTGGACTTCGCGAGCAAGGGGCAGAGCAAGCTCGCCCACCTGCTGCTGGCGCACGAGCTCGCGCGCGCGGTCGACCGGGCGTTCGGCACCTCCGGGTGCGGGCACGACGGCCACGCGGAAGGTCACCATCAGGCCCCGGAAGGGGCGTTCGGAGCGCCGCCGGTCATGCCGCCCGGCGCGCCGCCCGAGCCGCCGAGGCGGGGGCGGCGGCGCGGGCTGATCGCCGGCTGCGCGGTGTGGACCGGTCTCTGCTGCACGGGTCAAGTGTGCTGCAAGAACCCCTACGACGACCCGTGGACAGGCCAGCCGCGCGAAGGTTGGTGCCACAAATGCGATGACTGTAGTGACTGCTGCGATTGCTGTGACTGCGGCTGCAACTGCTGCGAAGGCTGCGATTGTTGCGGGTGCGACTGCTGAGCGAGGTGAAGCGGGTGGTGCAAGGGGAGGGGTGGTCGAACCGCCGCGGAGGTGCGGCGGGGTGAAGGCGACCGGGGCCCGGACGGGCTGAGAAAGAGCGCCGAAAGGCGCTCAGGGGACTGAGGAGCACAGGAAGACGCGGCAGGGCCCGCCGGGCGCGTCAGCCCTGACAGGGGCGCCGGCGGGGACGGGTGCCCGTACACGAGGCCGACCACACCCGACCGAGGTCGATGTGGTGGCGCGTGACCAGCCGTTGCCCTGAGTGCATGGCACAAGTGGAACAGCCATCCGGTTCCGCGTCAACTCACTTGAGACGGCCCGCTCACAGTGCGGACACCTGCTTGACAGCAGGCCAGGACCCCGGCCTAGCCTCGGGGTTCCGGCCCGTGCTGAGGGGCGCGAGCCGGGCGTGAAGGCACCATCTCCCGTGTTCGATCCCCGCATCCACGGAGCCTTCGCATGCCCCCGCACCCTCCTGTCCCCTCCCTCGTCGTCATCGGCGCGGGCCCCCGCGGCACCGGACTCCTGGAACGCATCGCCGCCAACGCCCCCGAACTCCTCGCCGGCCGCCGCCTCGACGTCCACCTCGTCGACCCCCACCCGCCCGGTGGCGGCCGGATCTGGCGCCACGACCAGTCCCCGCTGCTGTGGATGAACTCCACGGCCGAGGACGTCACCCTGTACACCGACGACACGGTGGAACAGCGGGGGCCGGTCCGCCCGGGCCCCTCCCTCGCCGACTGGGCGGCCGAGATCCGCGCCGGCGGCGCCGACACGCCCCGCCTCGACGCCGCCACCGCGGCCGAGGCCCGCCGGCTGACCGGCGGGAGCTTCGCCGGCCGCCGGTTGCAGAGCGCCTACCTGAGCTGGGTCTACGCACAGTCGGTCGCCGCCCTCCCGCCCGGCGTCGTCGTCCACGAGCACCGGCGGCGCGCGTTACGGATCACCGGACCGCGCGACGGGCGGCAGCGCGTCCAGCTCGACGGCAGGCCCGCCCCGCTCCTCGCCGACCTCGTCGTGCTCGCCCTCGGCCACCTCCCCTCCGCCCCCGACGCGGACCAGCGCGAGCTCGCCCGCTTCGCCGCCGGCCACGGACTGACCTACCTGCCACCGGACTTCACCGCCGACAGCGACCTGAGCGGGCTGCTCCCCGGCGAACCCGTGCTCGTCCGCGGCTTCGGGCTCGCCTTCGTCGACCTGATGGTGCTGCTCACCGAGGGCCGCGGCGGCCGGTACACCGACGACGGCACCGGAACCCTCACCTACCACCCCTCCGGGCGCGAGCCCGTGCTGCACGTCGGATCGCGCCGCGGCGTCCCGTACCGCTCGAAGACCGGCTATCCCTGGGCCGGGGAGCGGCCCCCGCTGCCCCGCTTCCTCGGCCCCGCCGAAGTGGCCGCCCTGCGCGCCCGGCCGGGCCCGCCCGACTTCCGGCGGGACGTGTGGCCGCTCGTCGAGAAGGAGCTGGGGTTCGCCCACTACCACCGGCTGTTCACCGCCCACCCGGAGCGCACCCGCGCCGGCTGGCCCGGCTTCGAGGCGCGGTACGCCGCCTGCGCCCCCGGCAGCGCCGCACTCCACGCGCTCGTCGCCGCCACCGTCCCCGACCCGGCCGACCGGCTCGACCTGACGGCGCTCGACCACCCCCTCGACGGGCTGCGCTTCTCCGGCCAGGAGGCGCTCCAGGACGGCCTGCGGGCCCACATCGAGGCCGACCTCGCCCGCCGCCACGACCCCCGGCACAGCGCCGACCAGGCCGTCTTCCTCGGCCTGCTCTCCGTCTCCGGGCAGCTCGCGGCCCTGGGGGACACCGGACCGTGGTGGCACGGCTTCTTCAACTACCTGGCCTCCGGGCCGCCCGGCCCCCGGCTGCGGCAGCTCCTCGCGCTCTCCCGCGCCGGGGTGGTGCGCTTCCTCGGCGCCGGCATGACCGTCACCGCCGACAGCGCGCGGGGCGTCTTCCGGGCGGAGGGGGCGAGCGCCCCCGGCACGGCGGTCGAGGCGAGGGCGCTCGTCGAGGCGCGGCTGCCCCCGCCCTCGGTCGCCCGCAGCGGCGATCCGCTGCTGCGCGGCCTGTACGGGGAGTCGGCCACCACCGCCTCCGGACTGCTGGCCGTCAGCCCCGACGACGGCCGCGTCCTCGGCCGGGACGGCCGCCCGCACCCACGCCGCTTCGCCCTCGGCCCGCACACCGACGCCCGCACCTCCGTCGCCTTCGCCCGGCCGCGCACCAACGCCCCGGCGTTCCGGCAGAACGACGCCACCGCCCGCGCGGCCCTGACCGCCCTGCGCGAGCTGTCCCGCCCCGCCGCGCCCGCGCCCGCTGCCCCTCCCACACCCCCAGGGGGTCCCGTGCCCGTGCCCACCCGGCCACTCCACCTCGCCGTCGCCCTCGACCGGCCCCGCGGCCGGGGCGCCGAAGCGTACGTCCGCGCGGCCCGCCTCGCCGAGCGCGGCCGGCTGGACTTCGTCACGCTCGGAGACTCCCTGGGCCCGCCCCGGCGCGGCGAAACCCGCCTCGACGCCCTCGCCGTGCTCGCCCGGGTCGCCCCCGCCACCGAGCGGATCGGCCTGGTGCCGACCGTCACCACTACCCACACCGAGCCCTTCCACCTCTCCTCGGCCGTCGCCACCCTGGACTGGGTCAGCCGCGGCCGGGCCGGCTGGACGGTGGAGGTCTCGGCCGGGGAGGCGACGGCCCGTCACTTCGGGCGCCGCCCCGCCGCACCCGGGCCGCGGCTGTGGCACGAGGCGGGCGAGGTCGCCGACGTCGTGGCCCGGCTCTGGGACAGCTGGGAGGACGACGCCGAGATCCGCGACGCGGCCACCGGCCGGTTCGTCGACCGCGACAAGCTCCACCACGTCGACTTCCAGGGCGACGCCTTCAGCGTCCGCGGCCCCTCGATCGTGCCCCGGCCGCCGCAGGGCCACCCCGTCGTCGCTGTCGACGTCACCGGACCCCTGCCGCGCGAGACGGCCGCCCGCCACGCCGACGTCGTCTTCGTCCGCACCGGGCCGCCCGGCGGGGCGGACGTCCCCCGGGCGGTCCGCGCCGCGCGCGAGGACCTGCGCGCCCGCGCCCGGGCCCTGGGCCGCGACCCCGGCCACCTCGTCGTCCTCGCCTCGCTGCCCGTCGCCCTGTACGCGGCCGCCGACGCCGTGGCCCTCGCCGACCTGGCCGGCGCCTGGTACACCGACGGCTTCGTCGACGGCTTCCACTTCCGCCCGGAGGACCCCGACCGCGACCTGCCGCTGCTCGTCGACGCGACCGTGCCCGTCCTCCAGCACCGCGGCCTGCTGCGCTCCTTCTACCCGGGCGGCACCCTGCGCGAGCACCTGTGCCTGCCCCGGCCCGCCAACCGCTACGCACCCGCCAGGGGGACCGCATGACCCACCGGGCCGCCCGCCGGCGGATGCACCTCGCCGCACACTTCCCCGGCGTCAACAGCACCACCGTCTGGACGGACCCCCGCTCCCGCAGCCAGATCGACTTCGCCTCCTTCGCACACCTGGCGCGCACCGCCGAACGTGGCCTGTTCGACTTCTTCTTCCTCGCCGAAGGGCTGCGGCTGCGCGAGCACAAGGGCAAGCTGCACGACCTCGACGTCGTCGGCCGCCCCGAGGCGATCACCGTGCTCAGCGCGCTCGCGGCCGTCACCGACCGGCTGGGCCTGGCCGCCACCGTCAGCGCCACCTTCAACGAGCCCTACGAACTCGCCCGCCGCCTCGCCACCCTGGACCACCTGAGCGGCGGCCGGGCGGCGTGGAACGTCGTCACCTCCTCCGACGCCTTCACCGGCGCGAACTTCCGCCGCGGCGGCTACCTCGACCACGCCGACCGGTACACCCGCGCGGCCGAGTTCCTCGCCACCGCCCGCGAGCTGTGGGACTCCCGGGCGGCCGGCACCTCGCGGCCCTTCGCCCACCACGGCCGGCACTTCACGATCGCCGGGGAGTTCGACGTCGAGCCCGGCCCGCAAGGCCACCCCGTCGTCATCCAGGCGGGCGACTCCGGCGAGGGGCGGGAGTTCGCCGCCTCCGCCGCCGACGTCGTCTTCACCCGGCACGGCACCCTGGAGGCGGGCCGCGCCTTCTCCGCCGACGTCAAGGGCCGCCTCGGCGCGTACGGCCGCCGGCCGGAGGACCTGAAGATCATGCCCGGGGTGAGCGTCGTCCTCGGCGACACCGCCGCCGAGGCCCAGGAGAAGGCCGCGGAGATCCGCGAGCAGCAGGTCTCGCCGCAGACCGCGCTGCTGATGGCCGAACAGGTGTGGGGCCGGGACCTCTCCGCCTACGACCCGGACGGGCCCCTGCCCGCGATCGGGCCCGACCCCGGCGGCGAGGTCGCGCAGGGCCGGGTCAGGATCGCCGATCCCCACGCCGTCGTCGACCACTGGCGGGCCGTCTCGAAGGCCAAGGGGCTCACCCTGCGGCAGACCGTGATCGAGACGTCCGGCCGGCAGTCCTTCATCGGCACCCCGCGGGACGTCGCCGCGCGGCTGGAGGAGTTCGTCGCGGCGGGCGCCGCCGACGGCTTCATCCTCGTGCCCCACCTCACCCCCGGCGGGCTCGACGAGTTCGTCGACCGGGTGGTGCCCCTGCTCCAGGAGCGTGGCGCGTTCCGTACGGAGTACAGCGGTCCGACGCTCCGCGACCACCTCGGGCTCGCGCTGCCCGCGGCCCACACCCTGTGAAAGGTTGACCGGCATGAGCACTGACGCACAACAGCAGTGGAAGGCGTGGCGCGAAGAGCGCACCGGGGCGGTCTCCGCGCCCTACGGGCCGCTCTCGCTCACCGGCACCCACTGGCTCGCCGACCACCCGGACCGTCGAATTCCGGCCGTGCCGGGGGAGTGGCGCGAAGAGGGGGAAACGGTCCTGCTCACCGCCGCGGCCCCGGACGGGCTGACCGTCGACGGCCGGCCGCTGGACGGGGAGGTCCGCCTCACCCCGGACGGCGGACCCGGCACGGCCCGGGTCGCGCACGGCGGCCGCCGGCTGCTCGTGCTGCGCCGCGAGGGCCTGTGGGCGGTGCGGGTCTTCGATCCGGACGCCGCGGCCCGCCGGGCGTTCGCCGGGATCGACGTCTTCGACCACGACGAGCGCTGGGTGCTGCCCGGCCGGTTCCGCCCGTACGACAGCGCCCGCACGGTCACCGTGGAGAACGCCGACGGCCGGGAGCGGGGCCTGGGGCTCGCCGGTGAGCTGGCCTTCGACCTCGCCGGGGAGGAGCACACCCTGCGGGTCGCCACCGAGGCGGACGGCTCGCTGTGGGCCGTCTTCGCCGACGGCACCAGCGGCACCTCCAGCTATCGCTTCCGCTTCCTGCGACCGCCCGCGCCGGACGCCCGGGGGAGGGTGACGGTCGACTTCAACCGCGCCCTGCTGCCGCCCTGCGCCTTCGCCGAACACTTCATCTGCCCCTTCCCGCCGCCCGGCAACACCCTCACCGTCGAGGTTCCGGCGGGGGAGCGGAACTCCCGCACGCGCTGACGCGTCGAAAGGGCGGACCCGGGGGGTCGGGCACGGCGGGCCCCGGCGGAGCCTGCGGGCCGCCGGGGTCCTTCGTCCTGCCCCGGCGCGTCCGAAAGGTGCTCTTGCGCCGCCCGGCCTCCGGCCCGAATACTCCCGAACAGCGCTTGTCAGGGGCACGGCGAAAAGTGGAACGCGGTGTGCCCTTTCGGCTGCGCCTCACCGGCCCGCGTGCGTGTGCGGGCCCCCCGACCCCCCACGGGAGGAAGAACGTGAGGATCAAGCGCACCATCCCCCACCGCACCGCCGCCCACCGCACCAGCACCGGACGCATCCGGCTGATCGCCCTGGCCACCGGCCTCACGGCCGTCTCCGCGCTCGTCGCCACCCACGCCCACGCCGAGCCCTCCCGGGCGGCCCAGCTGAAGGCACCCACCGCCGCCCAGCTGACCGCCGCGAGCGCCGCCGTGCGCTCGGCCGATGTCCCAGGCACCGCCTGGATGGTCGACCAGAAGACCGGCTCCCTCCTCGTCTCCGCCGACTCCACCGTCTCCGCCGCGGAGATAGCGAGGATCAGAGCCGCGGCCGGGCCGGACGCCGGCGTGCTGCGCATCGAGCGCGTCCCCGGCACCTTCACCAAGTACCTGCGCGGCGGCGACGCCGTCTACGCCACGAGCTGGCGCTGCTCGGTCGGCTTCAACGTGCGCAGCGGCAGTACGTACTACTTCCTGACCGCCGGCCACTGCACCGAGGGCAAGCCGCCCTACTACGCCGACTCCGGGCGCGCCACCAGCGTCGGCCCGTCCACCGGAACGAGCTTCCCGGGCAACGACTACGGCATCGTGAAGTACACCAACACCTCCCTCGCGCACCCGAGCGAGGTCAACCTCTACAACGGCAGCTCGCAGAAGATCACCGCGGCCGCCGACCCCACCGTCGGCCAGAGCGTCCAGCGCAGCGGCTCGACCACGGGTCTGAAGAGCGGCAAGGTCACCGCCCTGAACGCCACCGTCAACTACGGCAACGGCGATGTCGTCACCGGCCTCATCCGCACCACCGTCTGCGCCGAGCCCGGTGACAGCGGCGGCGCGCTCTTCGCCGGCTCCACCGCCCTCGGGCTCACCTCCGGCGGCAGCGGCAACTGCCGCTCCGGCGGCACCACGTTCTTCCAGCCCGTCGTCGAGGCCATGAAGGCCTACGGAGTGACCCTCCCCTGACGCCGGTCCGCCAAGCAGCGGACCGGACCCCGGCTGCCCTTGCCGTGAGCACGCACCTTCTTCCCCACGCCTGCGGCCGGCAGCACCCGAGCCCCCGTCCCGTACCCCGGGCCGGGGGCTCGACCCCCGGTCGGCAGGGGCATACCGTGGAAGACGACACCCGACGCGGATCCCGACGGCAGGGGGTCGTGATGATCGAAGAGCTGCTGACGGCGGCGGTCGCCGCCGGATCCGCGGGCGCCCTGTACGTGGCCGCGGGCGCGCGGGTGGTCAAGCAGTACGAGCGGGGCGTCGTGCTGCGGCTCGGCCGGCTGCGGGAGCAGATCCGCCCGCCGGGCTTCACCATGGTCATCCCCGGCGTCGACCGGCTGCGCAAGGTGAACATGCAGATCGTCACGATGCCGGTCCCCGCCCAGGAGGGCATCACCCGGGACAACGTGACGGTGCGCGTCGACGCCGTCGTCTACTTCAAGGTCGTCGATCCGGCCGAGGCCGTCATCCAGGTCGAGGACTACCGCTTCGCGGTCTCCCAGATGGCCCAGACCTCCTTGCGCTCGATCATCGGCAAGAGCGACCTGGACGATCTCCTGTCCAACCGCGAGAAGCTCAACCAGGGCCTGGAGCTGATGCTCGACAGCCCGGCCATCGGCTGGGGCGTGCACATCGACCGCGTCGAGATCAAGGACGTGTCGCTGCCGGAGACGATGAAGCGCTCCATGTCCCGGCAGGCCGAGGCCGAGCGGGAGCGCCGGGCCCGTGTGATCAACGCCGATGCCGAGCTGCTGGCGTCCAAGAAGCTCGCCGAGGCCGCCGCGACCATGTCCGAGCAGCCTTCCGCCCTTCAGCTGAGGCTGTTGCAGACGATCGTCGCGGTGGCCGCCGAGAAGAACTCCACGCTGGTGCTGCCGTTCCCCGTGGAGCTGCTGCGCTTCCTGGAGCGGTCCGCCCAGCAGGGCCCGCCGCCCGCCGCGCCTGCTACCCCACCCGCACCTCCCGCACCGCCTTCACCCTCCGTCTGACACCGGCGCCGGGGGCGCGCGCGTGTACCCGCAAGCCAGGTCGATTCCGCCTTGTACACGCCCTCTTGAGGCGGGGATACTCGACGGACAACTTGGCATGGACGCGCCTTTCGTAAAGCCGGGAGGCGGGCCTGTGTCGTCTGTCCTCCGGGCAATCGGCACCCCACTGTCGGGCCCGCCCCCACTGGAGGTGCCGAGTTGAGATCTTTCCCGATGCGGATGCGGATGCGCACCGCTCCGGCGGCCGCGGCGGTGGCCGCGCTCGCGGCCGTGACCCTGGGGCCGCAGCAGGCCGGCGCGTCGACGGACCAGGGCGCGCGGGTGCTGTCCGCCGCCTCGGCGGCGCAGCTCGCGCGCTCGCTCGACACCCGGCTGGAGGACGCGGGGGCCGGCTCGTACTACGACAGCCGGGCGCGAAGGCTCGTCGTCAACGTCGTCGACCCGGCCGCGGTGGCCACGGTCCGCGCGGCGGGTGCCCAGGCCAGGGTCGTGCGCTTCTCGCAGGCGCAGCTGGCCTCCACCCAGAGCGCGCTGGATGCCAGTGAGGAGATCCCCGGCACGGCCTGGGGCATGGACCCCCGGGTCAACCGGGTCGTCGTCACCGCTGATCCCACGGTCGAGGGCGAGGGGCTCGCCCGGCTCGAGAAGGTCGTCGAGCCGCTCGGCGAGCGGGTGGTGGTGCGGCGGACGGACGCGGAGCTCACCCGGTTCATCGCGGGCGGTGAGGCGATCTACGGCACCGGCACCGGCACCACCGGGCGGTGCACGCTCGGCTTCAACGTCACCAAGGGCGGCAGGCCCCACTTCCTCACCGCCGGACACTGCGGCGGCTCGCTCAAGACATGGGCCGCGACCGAGGGCGGCGCGGAGATCGCACGGACCGCCGGCTCCAGCTTCCCCGGCGACGACCACGCCGTCGCGGAGTACACCGCCCCCGTCGACCACCCCAGCGCGGTGTATCTGCACAACGGCACCACCCAGCCCATCGAAGGGGTGGGTGAGGCGGGGGTCGGTCAGGCGGTCCGGCGCAGTGGCGCCACCACCGGGCTGCGCAGCGGTACGGTCACCGGCCTCAACGCCACGGTGAACTACCGGGAGGGCCGGGTGACCGGGCTGGTCCGGACCGATGTCTGTGCCGAGGCCGGTGACAGCGGTGGCCCCTTCTTCGCGGGCGACCGCGCGCTGGGGCTCACCTCGGGAGGCAACGGCAACTGCCGCACCGGAGGCACCACTTATTACCAGCCGGTCCAGGAGGCACTGGAAGCGTACGGCGCGTCCCTGCCGTAGGGCCGCGGGACCGCCCGCACGGCAGCGGCCCCCGGACACCTGCACGGTGTCCGGGGGCCGCCTCGTGTGCCGATGTCAGAAACTGAACACCAGGCCCTTGCCCGCCTGCGTCATGCACGGGTTGGCGAAGGTGTGCTCGAAGTTGACTCGCCGGCCTTCCCACACGCCTTCGGCCGTGACGACGGTCGGGTTCCACTCCTTGGTGCAGACCGTGTCGGCCTTGATGGTGGTGATCTTGGTGAAGTCACCGTCGGCGGCGCGCAGCTGTGCGCACGCGCCCTTGACGTTCGGGTGGGTGCCGCTCGCGGTCGGCGTGCACGTCAGTGTCACCGCGCGCTGGACGCCGGAGTCGGACCTGTTGGCGCCCTTGCCGATGGTGAGGACCAGTGCGGAGGACGCGTAGAGGCTCTGCGTCGCCTGTGTCTGTGCGGCGGGGACCGGTGCGGGTGCGGCGCTTGCGACCGTGGTCCCGGCCGCGATGAGGCCGCCGCCCAGTGCCAGCGCGGCGCCCAGTGCGATGCCCCCAGTGATGTACCGCATTCCGAACACTCCCTTGCTCGTCGCTTCAGATAACGGACTGGAGTCTTGCCCAAGTTGGGCATGAACGCACACCGAACGAACACTTTCAGTCGCTGGTTGAAAACCCTGAGTAATGGCTTGAACTTGTGTGAGGCACGTCTCGACAAAGTCGTGCAGAGGTGGAACGGGTTCATGCGCATGTCCGACTTGGGAGGGAAAGGTGGGGATTAATGTTTCAGGAGTGTTGACCAGCAAGGATTCCTTGTAATCATCGATGAATTAGAAAATTGACCTTCAAAAACACCGTTTGCGGAGCGTCCTGCCGCTGTATCTAATGAACCGCACCCCGGGGTGGGAGACCCCCGTACCCCGGCCGAAAAGAGGCCCGCCCTGTGACCGAGCGGCGGCCGGAGCGATTCAGGAGCGCGGCAGCAAATGGCCGAAGTACACGGGGAAGGACCCCGTAAACGACAGTCCCAGGGCCCCTTCGCCTCCGCTTGCCGCGCCTTCCGGCGGGATATGACGGGCATGGCCGCCCTCGCCGTCGTCCTCCTGTGCGCCCTCCTCGCCCTCACCGCACCCCTGCTCGCCGCGCTCTACGGCAAGAACCCCACCGACCACTACGGGCAGCAGACCCCCGGCCTCCTCAGCCCCGAGGGCCTGCCCGTTCTCCCCAACGGCGGCATCTCGGCCGACCACTGGTTCGGCATCGAACCCGGCCTCGGCCGCGATGTGTTCACCCAGCTCCTCTACGGCATGCGCACCTCGCTGCTCGTCGCCTTCGCCTCCGTCGCCGTGATCGCCGTCGTCGGCGTCGCCCTCGGTCTCACCGTCGGCTACCTCGGCGGCCTCGCCGACCGGGCCTTCACGTTCGTATGCAATGCGCTGCTCGCTTTCCCGACACTCCTGCTGCTCCTCGCGCTCAGCCCCGTCATCCGAAGCCGCTTCGTCGACCCCGGCGAGAACGAGCCCGCCTGGATGCAGTTCGCCTCGCTCATCGCGGTGTTCGCGGCCTTCGGCTGGGTGCCGCTCGCCATGGTGCTGCGCACCACCGTGCGCTCCCTGCGCGAGCGGGAGTTCATCGAGGCGGCCCGGGCCGTCGGGGCGAGCCGCCGCCACATCGTCCTGCGGGAGCTGCTGCCCAACGTCTGGGCCCCGGTGCTCGTCCACATCACCCTCGCCGTGCCCGGCGTCGTCACCGCCGAGGCCGCGCTGTCCTTCCTCGGCGTCGGCATCAACGAGCCCGTCCCCGACTGGGGCCGCATGATCTCCCGCGGCTCCGAGGTCTTCTACGACGACCCGACCTACCTGGTCTTCCCCGGCGTGGCGCTCCTCGTCTTCGTCCTCGCCTTCAACCTGCTCGGCGATGCCGTGCGGGACGCGCTCGATCCCCGCACCGCGCGCTGAACACACCCCCTTACGGGGCGTCCCGTCCCTCTTTCCCCTTCTCGACCCGGAGTTCACCATGGCCCGAATCAGCCCGCGCACCGCAGCCGTCCCGGCGCTCGCCACTGCCGTCGCCCTGCTGGTGTGCTCCTGCTCGGCCGGCGCCGGCGCGGACGCGGGGGAGAAGCAGGGCGGGACGGCCGCGGCCCGGAGCGGGCAGCGGCTGACCGCGACCCTCGGCACCGCCGACGACAGCCGGGGCCCCGCCCCCGCCGTCCCGGGCGCGCGGCGCGGCGGCACCGTCAAGGTCGCCAACCTCAAGGACTACAGCCACCTCGACCCGCAGAAGATCTACGCCGGCGAGGGCTACAGCACCTCGCTGCTGTGGGGCCGCCAGCTCACCCAGTACCAGGTCGTGGACGGCAAGCCCAAGCTCGTCGGCGACCTCGCCACCGACACCGGCACCCCCTCCGACGGCGGCCGCACCTGGACCTACCGGCTCAAGGACGGCGTCGCCTGGGAGGACGGGCAGCCGATCACCTCCGAGCACGTCAAGTACGGCATCGAGCGCACCTTCGCCCCCGGCTTCGAACTCGGCCCCACCTACTGGCCCGAGTGGCTCACCGGCTCCGAGGACCGCACCGCCGCCGTCAAGAAGTACGGCGGCCCCGGGGACGGCGACCTGGACGCCATCGAGACCCCGGACGCGCAGACCCTCGTCTTCCGCTTCCCCCGGCCGCAGTCCGACGTCCCCTACATGGCCGCCCAGTCCTCTTCCTCACCCGTCCGCAAGGACAAGGACACCGGCACCGGCTACGACGTGAAGCCGTTCGCCACCGGCCCGTACAAGATCGTTGAGCATCGGCAGAACCAGAGCCTGACCCTGGAGCGCAACCCGCACTGGAAGCCGGAGACCGACCCGATCCGCCACCAGTACGCCGACCGCTTCGAGTTCACCTTCGGCAAGAAGATCCTCAACACCGCGCAGGAAGTCCTGAGCGGCCGTGGAGACGGCGCCGGCACCGTCACCACCAAGAGCGAGCTCCCGCCCGAGATCTACGCGGAGGCCCGGCGCGACCCCGGGAAGCGGGAACTCCTCGTCGCCGGCAGCCAGGGCGCCTACACCAACGACCTCTACATCAAGAACAGCCGGGTCACCGACCCCGAGGTCCGCAAGGCCATCCACTACCTCTTCCCCCGTGAACAGGCCCGCCAGGTCCTCGGCGGCCCCCGCGTCGGAGACTTCGCCACCACCCTCTCCTCGCCCGCCGTCGTGGGCTGGAAGAAGTACGACCTCTACCCCGTCCGGCCCGCCGGCGACATCGAGAAGGCCAAGGAACACCTGGCCCGGGCCAAGGACAGGCCCCGGTCGCTGACCTACGCCTACGAGACGGAGAGCCCGCAGGACGACCGCCTCGCCCAGGTCCTCGTCGACGCCTTCGCCAAGGCCGGCATCCAGCTCGTCACCAAGCCGCTGGAGCCCGCCGCGTTCACCAGCGAGGTCTTCCGCGGCGACGCCCCCTACGACCTGTGGATCTCCACCAACTCCGTGGACTGGCCCACCCCCTCCACCCTGCTGCCCGACAGCTACCACAGCAAGCTCGACGCCCTCGCCAACGGCATCCGCTACGCCAACCCCGCCGTCGACAAGGAGCTGGAGCGCATCGCCGGCATCGGCGACGCCCGGCAGAAGGCCGACGCCCTCATCGACCTGGAGCGGACCGTCATGAAGGACGTCCCGGTCGTGCCCTTCCTCTACACCAGCGTCACCCAGTTCCGCGGGAAGAACATCGGCGGCGCCGCCATCCACCCGATCTACGGCTCCATCGCGGCGGCCGACCTGTACGTGAAGAAGCCCTGACCTGACATGACCGGATACGTCCTGCGGCGCGCCCTCCAGGCCGCGGCGGTGCTCCTCGCGATCACCGCCGCCGCCTTCGGGCTCTTCTACGCCGCCCCCGCCGACCCGGCGCTCATCGCCTGCGGCCCCAAGTGCGACACCGGCCAGGTCGAAGCCGTCCGCCACAGCATGGGCCTCGACCAGCCGCTCGCCGAGCAGTACGCCGACTACCTGCGCGGACTCCTCACCGGCCGCACCATCGACGACGTCGACGGCACCCCCATCGACTGCGCCGCGCCCTGCCTCGGCTACTCCTACACCCTCCACCAGCCCGTCCTCGACGCCATCGGCGACCGCTTCCCCGTCACCCTGTCCCTCGCGGGCGGCGCCCTCGCCGTGATCGTCGTCCTCGGCGCCGGCACGGGCTTCGCCGCCGCGCTCCGCCGGGGCACGGCCGCCGACCGGCTGCTGTCCGGCTTCACGCTGGTCGGCGCGAGCGTGCAGATCTATTTCCTCGGCTACGCCCTGCAGTACCTGCTGGTCTACTCCACCGGCCTGTTCCCGGTGCCCGGGTACGCGCCGTTCGCCGACGGACCCGGCGCGTGGGCCGCGGGGCTGCTGCTGCCCTGGCTGGTCCTCGGCTTCGTCAACGCCGCCGTCTTCGCCCGGCTCTCCCGCTCCCAGCTGCTGGAGACGATGCACGAGGGGTACGTGCGCACCGCGCGCGGCAAGGGGCTCGGCGCCACCCGGGCCCACCTGAAGTACACCGCGCGCGGCGCGGCCGCCCCCCTGGTGCAACTGCTCGGGCTGGAGGCCGGGGCGCTGTTCGGCGGGGCGTTCATCACCGAGACCGTCTTCGGCCTCGGAGGCGTCGGCAAGCTCGCCGTCGACGCCGTCGTACAGAACGACCTGCCGACGGTGGTGGGCACGGTGCTGCTCGCCGCGTTCTTCGTCGTGGTGTTCGTGGCCCTCGCCGACCTGGTGGTGGCCTGGCTCGACCCGAGGGTGAGGCTCGCGTGACTGAGGTGTTCGGACCGGGTGCTGTGTCGGGCGGCCCTCCGTCGGATCCGGTGCTCCGGGTGCGTGACCTGGCCGTCTCCTTCACCGGCCGGGGCCGGACGGTGACCGCCGTCCACGGCCTCTCCTTCGACCTCGCCCGCGGCGAAGTCCTCGGCCTGGTAGGGGAGTCCGGCTCCGGCAAATCGACCGTCGGGCTCGCCGCGATGGGGCTGCACGACGCCGCCCGGACCCGGGTGAGCGGCAGTATCTCGGTCGGCGGCACGGAGATCGTCGGCGCACCCGACTCCGCCGTGCGCGCCCTGCGGGGCGCCCGGATCGCGATGGTGTTCCAGGACGCGCTGGCCGCGCTCTCGCCGTTCCACCCGGTGGGCGCGCAGATCGCCGAGGCGTACCGGATCCACTCGGGCGCGGGGCGGGCGGCGGGCCGGGCCCGGGCGGCGGAGATGCTGGACCGGGTGGGCATCCCGGCGACCCGCGCCCGCGACTACCCGCACCAGTTCTCGGGCGGCATGCGGCAGCGGGTGATGATCGCCATGGCGCTGGTCAACGCCCCGGACGTCCTCATCGCCGACGAGCCGACCACGGCGCTCGACGCGCGGGTGCAGCGCCAGGTGCTGTCCCTCCTGGCGGAGCTGCGGGAGGAGAGCGGCACGGCGGTGCTGCTGATCACCCACGACGTGGGCGTCGTCGCCGGAACGTGCGACCGGATGCTGGTGATGCGGAACGGCCACCTGGTGGAATCGGGCCCGGCCGACACGCTGCTGACGAACGCGCAACACCCGTACACACGCGCCTTGATCGACGCGGCACCGACGCTGGAGACGGTGCCGGGGGTGCGGTTGCCGGTGGCTTTCGCGGCGGGTCCCGATGACGGGCCGGCTGCCGGTGGTGGGGTGGGTTGCGGTGCTGGTTCCCTTGTTTCCGCCGCGACGGCGGGTCGTCCCGCGGCGGATGCCGGCGGTGCCGGGCCGGCTGCCGCCGGTGGGGTGGGTTGCGATGCCGGTTCCCTTCTTTCCGCCGCGACGGCGGGTCGTCCCACGGCGGATGCCGGCGGTGCCGGGCCGGCCTTGGCCGGTGGGGCCGTCCCGGTGGCGGTGTCAGTGGATACCGGGCTGCCACCGGCCGGGCACCGGGCGCTCCCCGTCGCAGCGGGCAAGGGTGCGGGGCCGAGCCCCGCCGGTGCCGGGCCGGCCTTGGCCGGTGGGGCCGTCCCGGTGGCGGTGTCAGTGGATACCGGGCCGCCATCGGCCGGGCACCGGGTGCTTCCCGTTGCGGCGGCCAAGGGTGCGGGGCCGAGCCCCGCCGGTCTCGCCGAAGTCATCGACCTCCACGTCGAATTCGGCGGACGCCGCACCCTCTGGGGGCGCCGGTCCCGCCCCGTGCGGGCGGTCCGCGGGGTGAGTCTTCGGGTCGGGGCCGGTGAGACCCTCGGTCTCGTCGGGGAGTCCGGGTCGGGGAAGTCCACCACCGCCCGTGTGCTCGCCGGGCTGCAGCGGCCCACCGCCGGGAGCGTCCGGTTCGACGGGCGGGACATCGGCCGGGCCGCCGTCGACACCCGGCTCCGCCGGGAGCTGAGCAGGGAGGTGCAGCTGGTGTTCCAGGACCCGTACGCCTCGCTCAATCCGCGCCGCACGGTCGAGGAGATCGTCACCACGCCCCTGCGGGTGCACACCGGCATGGGTGCGGCGGCCCGCCGTGACCGGGCGGCCGAGCTCCTGGGGCAGGTGGGGCTGGATCCGGCGCACCTCTCGCGCTACCCGCACGAGTTCTCCGGCGGCCAGCGCCAGCGCATCGGCATCGCACGGGCCCTCGCCCCGCGCCCCCGGCTGATCGTCGCGGACGAGCCGGTGTCCGCGCTGGACGTGTCCGTACAGGCCCAGGTGCTCAACCTCCTCATGGACCTCCGCGACGAACTGGGCCTCTCCCTGCTCTTCGTCTCCCACGACCTCGCCGTCGTACGGCACTTCTGCGACCGGGTGGCCGTCATGCGGGCCGGGACGGTGGTGGAGAGCGGCCCCCGGGACGAGGTCTTCGGTGATCCGAAGGCGGACTACACGCGCGAGCTACTCGCGGCCGCCCTCTGAGACCCCCGCCGGAGCCCCCGTGCCGTCGCCCGTGGAGGGGGCGGGCGGCGGCACGGGCCGCCGGGGCCGCAGCAGGTCCACCGGCACCCCGGTGACGTCCTCGGTGAAGCTCAGCCGCCGGTGCCGCGAGGGGAGCTCCCCGTCACCGGGCAGCCCGCCCAGCCAGCGGGCGAGCGCTCCGGCGTAGGCCGCGGCGGGGGCCGTCACCTCGGGCGGCAGCCCCCGGCGGGCCATGTCCCGCGCGAGGCGGGAGCGCGCCCGGCGGACCGCCGCGGCACGGGCGGCGAGGAGCTCAGGGGGGAACCCCCGCTCCCGGGGGTGGGGGAGGACGGCCGCACCGGTCAGCGCCCCGAAGGCCGGCAGCTCGCGGACGGGGGGCGGCACTTCGTACCCGCAGGTGTACTCGATCAGGTCGTGCAGCGGCCGGCTCACCCCCGCCGCCCGGCACTCGCGGCCCGCCGTCTCCATGAGCCGGGCGCCGAGGAACGCGTGGAAGCGGCCGAGGAAGCGCAGGCGCCACGCCGGTGACATCGCGGGGGCCACCATCCGCCAGGCGTCGGCCAGCCCCCGCTGCGCGGCGGTACGCGGCGGCGGCGTCCGGCGGAGGTCCGGCGGCAGGAAGTCGAGGAGGGCGTCGGCGAAGGGCGGGGACTGGCCGGTCAGCCCGCCCGGCCCGTGCTCCGCCACCTGGTCGTCGAGGATGAAGAGCCACACCAGCCAGGCCGCGCCGCGCTTTAATCGCTCGCGGTCGGCGTCGGGCATGACGCGCGCGGCGTAGTCGGCGCAGCCGGCCTTGCGGAAGCGCTGCTGGGCGGAGAAGGACTGAATGAGCCCCGTCCGGCGCACCCAGCGGTCGATGAACACGGCGGCCTCGGGGGCGTGCGGGTTGGCCCGGGGCGCGATGATCGGCGGCCGGTCGCTGGGCATGGGTTCCTCACCGGGTAGCGCTCGTGAAGTCCTCAGGGTCCCCCCGGCGCCGTGCCGTAGCCACGGCTCATCAGTGCACCGGGCGGCGCACGCGGGTGCGCACGCGCCGGGGTGCGCCGTCAGGCCGGGCCGTGGTTCCTGCGCCGGACCGCGGCGCACACCATCGTGACCACCGTGCCGGCCACCGCCCAGGCGGAGAGCACCAGCAGCGGGCAGGTCAGCGCGCTGCCCCGGAAGTAGGCGATGGAGCGGGCGGCGAAGGTGCCGGCGCCCGGCGGCAGGGCGGGGCCGATCGCGCGCCAGAAGGGCGGCAGCAGCGGGTAGGGGTAGGCGCCGCCCGCGCTCGGATTGCCCAGCACCACGACGATCGCGATGGCGAGGCCGATGCCGATGATCCCGGCCAGCCCCTGGAGGGCCAGCGTCGTGGCCCCGACCGCGAAGACCACCAGCGCGCCCAGCCCCCACAGCCCCAGGACGCTGCCGGGCAGCGCGTCAAGGACCGGCCCGGTGATGACGGCGCCGAGCAGGCCCGCGGCGAGGGCGTAGAGCGCGAGCGCGGCGAGCCGGAAGCTCGCCCGCCGGGGGTTGGCGGGGCGGGCCCCGGCGCTGATCGCGAGGATCGCGGCGCACAGATAACCGCCCACGCACCAGCCCACCACCAGGTAGAACGAGCTCAGCCCGCGCGCGTCGCCCGCGGCGGCGGGGGCGATGTCGGTGACCTTCAGGGAGCGCTTCTCGGCCGCCTCGGCACGGGTGACGACGGCCTCGGCGGCCTGCGCGAGCGAGGCGCCCGAGCCGCCGGCGACGAGCAGGGTGTCGGTGGTGCCGCGCGGGTCGACGATCAGCGCGGCCTCCAGGTCGCGGTCGCGGATCTGCCGGACGGCCGTGGCCTCGTCGGCCACGGTGCGGGGGTCCAGGGGGCTGCCCGGCAGGGCGCCGAGCCGGTCGGTGAGCTGGTCGCCGACCTGCCGGGGGGCGACGACACCGAGGGGGATGTCCTGCGGCTTCGGGGCGTGGAAGGCCCCGACGTAGGAGGTGATGAACGCGAGCTGGAGCACCAGCGCGCCGAGCACCAGCAGGGCGGCGCGGCCCGTCACCGCCTCCCGCACCTCCTGGAGGAAGGGGATGTGAGTGCTGTCACCGGAGGTCCCCGGGGTGCCGGGCGTCTGGGCGGCCATGGTCCCGAGCCTGCGGGGTGCGGGGGCCCGCCGCAGGCGGTGCGGTCCGTTCGGGCGACCCGTTCATGTTCGTACGAATGTTCGAGTGTTGGTTTATGGTGGATACGGGAGGGCGGAAATCAGCCAGGGGGTGACGCGAGCGGCAGGAGGTGCGATGGCAGGGTTCACGCACCTGCACACCGCGTCGGGGTTCTCGATGCGGTACGGGGCCACGCACCCGGAACGGCTCGCGGAGCGGGCCGCCGAGCGCGGCATGGACGCGGTCGCCCTCACCGATCGCGACAGCCTCGCCGGGGCCGTCCGCTTCGCCAAGGCGAGCGCCAAGGCCGGGGTCCGGCCGCTGTTCGGCGTGGACCTGGCCGTACGCGAACGGGCCCAGCGGCCCGGTGCCACGGCCCGCCGCCGCACCCCCGTGCGCGGCGGCGCCTTCGTCGACGAGTCCGCGCCCCGGGTGACCTTCCTCGCCCGGGACGGCGCCGCCGGCTGGGCCGCGCTGTGCGGACTGGTCTCCGCCGCCCACGCCGAACCGGCCGCCGCCACCGCGCCCACCGCCCGTCCCGAGCTGGCCTGGGAGGAACTCGCGGCCGCCGCCACCGGGATCCGCGCCCCGCTGACCGTCCTCCTCGGCCCCGGCTCCGAGCCCGGCCGCGCCCTCGCCGCCGGCCGCCCCGACCGGGCCGCCCGGCTCCTCGCGCCATGGCGGGAAATGTTCGGTGACGCCCTGCGGCTGGAAGTGGTCTGCCACGGCCGCACCGGCACCGGCCCCGGCTCGCTGCGGCTCGCCGCCCGCACCCTCGGCCTCGCCGCCGACCAGGGCGTACCGGCCGTCCTGACCAACGCCGTGCGCTACGCCGACCCCGGCCAGGGGCCCGTCGCCGACGTCCTCGACGCCGCCCGCCGGCTGGTGCCGGTCGACCGCCGCAGGCCCGAGGCCCTCGACAGCGGCGAACGCTGGCTCAAGGGCCCCGGCGACATGGCCGCCCTCGCCGGCCGGATCGCGGAAGCCGCCGGATTCCGGCGCGGGACCGCCCACCGGCTGCTCGCCATGACCGAGGAGACCGCCGCCGCCTGCCTCGTCGACCCCGAGGACCACCTGGGCCTGGGGACCGTCCACTTCCCCGAGCCGCACCTGGTCGGGGCCGGGCGCCGCACCGCCGCCCGGGTGCTGCGCTCCCGCTGCGCCGCGGGCCTGGTGCTGCGCGGCCGCGGCCACGACCGCCGCTACTGGGACCGGCTGGACGCGGAGCTGGACGTCATCGGCGGGCGCGGCTTCGCCTCGTACTTCCTCACCGTCGCCCAGGTCGTCGACGACACCCGCGCCCTCGGCATCCGCGTCTCCGCCCGCGGCTCCGGGGCCGGCTCGCTCGTCAACCACCTGCTCGGCATCGCCCACGCCGACCCCGTCGAACACGGCCTGCTGATGGAGCGCTTCCTCTCCGCGCGCCGCGCCGCGCTGCCCGACATCGACATCGACGTGGAGTCCGCGCGCCGCCTGGACGTCTACCGCGCGATCTTCGACCGCTTCGGCGCGGACCGGGTCGCGACCGTCGCCATGCCCGAGACCTACCGGGTGCGGCACGCGATCCGCGACGTGGGCGCGGCCCTGGGCATGGACCCCGCCGACGTGGACCGGCTCGCGAAGGCGTTCCCGCACATCCGGGCGCGCGACGCCCGCTCCGCCCTGGCCGAACTGCCCGAGCTGCGCGGCGTCGACGCCTCGCGGTACGGGCGCTCCGACACCCGGCTGTGGGACCTGGTCGAGGCGCTGGACGCCCTGCCCCGCGGCATCGCCATGCACCCGTGCGGGGTGCTGCTCTCGGACGCCACGCTGCGGGCCCGCACCCCCGTCGTGCCCACCAGCGGCGAGGGGTTCGCGATGGCCCAGTTCGACAAGGACGACGTGGAGGACCTCGGACTGCTCAAGCTCGACGTGCTGGGCGTGCGGATGCAGTCCGCGATGGCGTACGCGGTGCGGGAGGTCGAACGGACCACCGGACGGCGGCTCGACCTGGACGACCCCGCCCAGGTGGCGCCGGGCGACCGGGCGACGTACGAGCTGATCCGGTCCACCGAGACGCTCGGCTGCTTCCAGATCGAGTCCCCCGGCCAGCGCGACCTGATCGGCCGGCTCCAGCCCTCGACCTTCCACGACCTGGTGGTCGACATCTCCCTCTTCCGGCCCGGCCCCGTCTCGGCCGACATGGTGCGGCCCTTCATCGAGGCCCGGCACGGCCGGGCCCCCGCCCGCTACCCGCACCCCGACCTGGAAGGGCCGCTGCGCGAGACCTGCGGCGTGGTCGTCTTCCACGAGCAGATCATCGAGATCCTGCACATCATGACCGGCTGCGACCGGCACTTCGCCGACGAGACGCGCCGCGCGCTGTCCGACCCGGAACTGCTGGGCCGGGTGCGCACCTGGTTCGGGGACCGGGCGACGGAGCGCGGCTACGCGCCCGAGGTCGTCCGCCGCACCTGGGAGATCGTCGAGGCGTTCGGCAGCTACGGCTTCTGCAAGGCGCACGCCGTCGCGTTCGCCGTGCCGACCTACCAGTCGGCCTGGCTCAAGGCCCACCACCCGGCGGCCTTCTACGCCGGGCTGCTCACGCACGACCCGGGGATGTACCCCAAGCGGCTGCTGCTGGCGGACGCCCGGCGGCGCGGGGTGCCGATCCTGCCGCTGGACGTGAACCGGTCGGCAGCCGCCTATCAAATCGAACTGGTGTCTGAGATGGAGGGTTTCGGCGTCCGCCTCGCGCTCTCCGAGGTCCAGGGCATCACCGAGGCCGAGACGGAGCGCATCACGGCCGGCCGCCCGTACACCTCGCTGCAGGACCTGTGGCGGCGCGCCCGCCCCAGCCGGCCCGTCGCCGAAGGGCTCGCCCGCGTCGGGGCGCTGGACGCCTTCGGCGCCAACCGCCGCGACCTGCTCCTGCACATCGCCGAACTCCACCGGCAGCACCGCGCCGCCCCGGCCCAGCTGCCGCTGACCGACGGCGCACGGCCCGAGCCGGCCGGCCTCCCCGACCTCGACGACGCCGAACGCCTCGGCGCCGAGCTGACCGTGCTCGGCATGGACACCTCCCGCCACCTGATGTCCGACCACCGGGCGTTCCTGGCGGAACTGGGCGCGCTGTCCGCCAAGCGGCTGCGCGACGCGCGGCACGGCGAGACCGTCCTGGTCGCGGGAGCCAAGGCCGCCACCCAGACCCCGCCGGTCCGCTCCGGCAGGCGCGTCATCTTCACCACCCTGGACGACGGCACGGGCCTGGTCGACTGCGCCTTCTTCGACGACAGCCACGCCGCGTGCGCGCACACCGTCTTCCACTCCTGGCTGCTGCTCGTCCGCGGCGTCGTCCAGCGCCGGGGGCCGCGCAGCCTGAGCGTGGTGGGAGCGGCGGCGTGGGACCTCGCGGAGCTCACCGCCCTGCGCGCGGAAGGCGGCCTCTCGGCGGTGGCCGAGCTCCTGGCCGGACCCTCCGGCGCGGACGGCGCCCCTGCGGCGGACGGCGCGTCTCCGGCGGGCGGCGCGCCCGCGGCGAACGGCCGCCGCATCCACCTGCCCACCGGCTACGCCATGCACCCCTGGGCCGACCTCCGGCCCGCGGGCGAAGGCGCCCCCACGGGCCGCAAGCTGTGGCACGCGAGCCAGGGGAGCGCGGGATGAACGTCCGAGCGCTGCCCCTCGCCCCGGGCGCCGGCCGCCCGGTCCGTCCGGCGTCCGGCGAGCGCGGCCCGGAGCGGGCCGGGGAGACGACCGTCCTGTACGTCCACTTCCACCCCGCCGCGCGGGGCGCCCTCGACGAGGGGACCTACGACGGCCTGCTCGCCCTGCTCACCGAGGTGACGCCCGTCGTCGAGGCGCTGCCCCCCGACGCGGCGCTCATGGACGTCCGGGGCGCGCTGCGGTACTTCGGGCACGACCCCGCCGAACTCGCCGCACTCCTGCGCGTCCGGGCGCTCGCCCACTACGGGGCCGACTGCACGATCGGCATCGCGGGCAACCCGATGCTCGCGCGGATGGCCGCGCAGGACGGGCCGCCCGGGGAGATCCGCACGCTCCCCGGCAGCCCCGGCGCCGTGACCGCGTTCCTCGCCCGCAAGCCGGCCGCCGCCCTCCTCGGCGTCGGCCCCGCCACCGCCCGCACCCTGTGTTCCTACGGCCTCGACAGCATCGGCCGGATCGCCGCCGCGCCGCTGCCCGCGCTCCAGCGGATCCTCGGGGCGGCCGCCGGGCGCCGGATCCACGAGCGGGCCCGGGGCATCGACCCGACGCCCGTCACCCCCGGCGCGCGGGCCCGCTCGATGGGCGCCGAACACCGCTTCCCCGGCGACGAACTGGACGGGGACCACCGGCGCCGCGCACTGCTCACGCTCGCCGACGAACTGGGCGCCCGGCTGCGGGAGAGCGACCAGGTGGCCCGCGGTCTGACCCTCACCGTCCGGTACGCGGACGGCTCGTCGACCACCCGCACCAGGGCCCTCGCCGAACCGACCGCGCACACCCCCGCGCTGACCGCCACCGCGTACGCGCTGCACGGCGCGCTCGCCCTGCAACGGGCCCGGGTGCGGGCCGTGGCGCTGCGCGCGGAGGGTCTCGGCGACGCCGCCCTCGCCGCGCACCAGCTGACGTTCGACCCCGCCGACGACAAGGCGCGCCGCGCCGAGGCCGCCGTCGACCGGGCACGGGCGCGGTTCGGCCCCGCGGCGGCGGGGCCCGCGGCCGCCCTGCGGGTGGCGTAAACACGCCGGGCCGAACTTCCCGGACATCTCCCGTTTTGCTTGACGCAAGCAAGAAATCTGCGCACTCTACTGGCGGGTAAGTTGACGATCTTTTAGCGCAGGGGCCCGTTGGCCCCCGGCGCTCCGTCGGCGTACCCACCCCCCACCTGCGAGGAGTTGACATGAAACTGCGCCGGAGATCCCTCCGCAACCTGCTGCCCGCCCTGGCGCTGACCGTGGCGGCTGCCGTGGCCCCGACGGTCGCGACCGCCACCCCGGCCCACGCCGCGACGGCCACCGGGTCGGTCACCAGTGGCTTGAACGATTACTCCTGCAAGCCGACGGCGGCCCACCCGCGCCCCGTCGTCCTCGTCCACGGCACGATGGAGAACGCCGGGAACAACTGGGTCTTCCTCGCCCCCTACCTGGTCGCCCGCGGCTACTGCGTCTTCTCCTTCGACTACGGCCAGCTGCCCGGCGTCCCCGTCTTCCACGGCCTCGGCCCGGTCGCGAAGTCGGCCGAACAGCTCTCCGCGCAGGTCGACAAGGTGCTGCGCGAGACCGGAGCGGCCAAGGTCGACCTGGTCGGCCACTCCCAGGGCGGCATGATGCCCCGCTACTACCTGAAGTTCCTGGGCGGCGCCCCCAAGGTCAACACCCTGGTGGGCATAGCCCCCAACAACCACGGCACCACCATGTCGGGCCTGACCAAGCTCCTGGACGTGGTCCCCGGCGCCCGCGACGCCATCCAGGGCATGGCCCCCGCCCTGACCGACCAGGTCGTCGGCTCGGACTTCATGAAGCGCCTCAACGAGGGCGGCGACACCGTCCCCGGCGTCAACTACACGGTGATCGCGACCAGGTACGACGAGGTCGTCACGCCCTACCGGACCCAGTTCCTGGAGGGCCCGAACGTCAACAACATCCTGATCCAGGACCGCTGCGCGGTCGACATCTCCATGCACCTCACCCTCGGCACGATCGACCGCGTCGCCTTCCACGAGACGGCCAACGCGCTGGACCCGGCCAACGCCACGCCGTCGAGCTGCGCGTCGATGGTCAGCTGAGCCCCACGGCACCGACGCGGGGCCGGCGGGAAAACCGCTGGCCCCGTCGCCCGCGCCCGGGAGAAGCTGCGTCCGACCGGCCGGCAAGTGACAGACGGGGAAGACGTGAGCACGATGCTGACAGTGGGCGCCGAGGTGGCCGTCAGACTGGTGAAGGCGGGCCGCACCAAGGTGCGTTACCCCGCGGTGGTCGTCCGCGACGACGGCACCCGTGCCGTGGTGCGGGCACCGTGGGCGGGGGAGGGCACCCGCGACTTCGGCTTCGTCCGCTTCGAGGCCGGCGACGTCTTCACCGAGCACTACTGGCGCGACCGCTGGTACGCGGTCAAGGAGGTGCGGGCCGCCGACGGGGTACTGAAGGGCTGGTACTGCGACATCACCCGCCCCGCCGAGACCGGCCCGGACGGCCTGGCGATCGAGGACCTGGACCTCGACCTGTGGGTCTCGGCGGACGGCGCGACAATCCTGCGCCTGGACGAGGACGAATTCGAGGAGAGCGGTTTGCGCGACCGCGACCCGGCGGCGGCGAAGGCCGCGTGCGCGGCCCTGGACGAACTGGAGTCGCTGGCGCGGGCGGGGGGCTTGGCGGGGGTGCTGGGCTGAGCGCGGGGACCTCGGAGAATGCCTGAGGCGGCGCCCTTTCTCGGGGGCGCCGCCTCAAGCGTTTCACTTTTGGTCGGGCTCCGGCGTTGAGATCAGCCTACTAGGAGGCTCTCTTCAAAGGGAATGCCTCTGCGGAGTCCTCGGAGATCGGGATGTAGAGACCTTCTCGGGCGCCCTTACCCTTGATCCGTAGCCGCACCCATTTTTTGGAGCCAAACACCTCACCGAGAGTGAGGTCGATCTGCTGATCGCCTAGTTTGGGTTTCTTCTGTAGCTCCCAAGTTCCCTTGCCCGTGAACCATTTAACGGGCTTTTTGCTCTCAACTGAGAAAGCGGTCGGGAGTTCCACGGCAACGACGGAGCCGTCCTCGCCAAGGGTCACCTTTGCCCCCTGCCTGCCGGACCAGGAGCCGGCGAAGTCACTCGGCTGCGCCGAGCCGTCCTCGGCCGGAGCTGAGAAGGAGCAGGCTCCAGTGCCCATGGCCACTATGAGCCCGAGTATCGATAGCGGGATGGCAAGCTTCCTCATGAGACGTCCATCATCTCGATCCAGGCCGCCTCTTGCCTCTTTGTCCTGAAGGGGCCGTCGGCCCAATTTGCGAACGCGTCAAGCGGTTTGCCGAAGTATTTCTCCATCTTGTCCCGAACTTTCGGATAGTGCGTCAAGGAGGTGATATCGGTTTCATTCCTGACGGTAATTTTCACCTCAGCTTTCCCGGTTTTGGAGTCTCGCGAGAGGACCTGGAATTCGTAGTCGTACGAGCCGACAAAGACTGAGGTCTGTGTGCCGTACCGTTTGCCGGTCACCATATTCTGAGCACGGCCAAAAAGTCCGAGCGTCCCTACGTCCAGGGCGTCGGTGACAAAGCGGAGTTTGCCTTCCTGCCCCATTACGTTGTAGCCGCCCTTGGCTTCTTCGCCGCCGTTGATTCCCTTGGCGATCTTGTCGCGAATTACATCCCGCACCTTGTCCATCGAGTGATCCCCGCGGAGTTGCTTGGTGAACCGGTCCTCGGCGCCATAATGGTTCGTCCTCTTACCGGTTCCGGTGATCCACTCCATCCCGAGAATCCATGCGTCCGGCTCCCCGGTGGACGCGACCGACAACCGCAGGTTCTCAAGCTGCCACCGCTCGAAGTTCGTGAGGATACTCTCGGACTGACGGGCTATCTCCGACTGCGCACGGCGCATCGCCTCGGCCTCGGCCACCTTGATCTCGTGGGCCCTGATGGCACCCTGATGGGCGGCCTCGGCGGCTGCGGCGTCCTTGCCGGCGGCCTCGGCCGAGGCACGGGCCGCACCCGCGGAAGCGTAGGCCGCCTGTGCTGAGCTGCTCGCCTGTTCGGCGGAGACCATGGCCCGTGTCGCGGAGTACTCGGCCTTGGCGGCGTCGTCCTCCGCTGATGTCGCCGCGGCATCGGCCGTCCGCGCGGACTTCGCTGCCTCCGCTGCCGACGTCTCGGCCTGCTTCGCGTAACCGTCGGCCTGGGTAGCGAACTTCTTCGCCACGCCGGCTGCCTTCAGGGCCTCATCGGCGTAGCGCTGGGCCTGGTCAGCGGCATTGTTGGCCTTGACCGCGACGATGGCTGCCTCGGCTGCGTTCTTCTGCGCGGTGGCCGCGGTTCCGGCGGCCTCGGCGATGAGCTGCTGCACGAAGGCGACGTGGGTAGCGGTGAGGTGGTCCCTCCGGGCAGCCGAGTATTGCCCGACCGTGACGAAATCGTGGAGCTCCTCGTCAGTCCCCTGCAGGACGATCTTGGCCATGGCCTGCGTCTCGGGACCACCGCTGCCCATCAGCTGAGTGGCGCGGATGCGGTCATCGGTCACCTGCGCGGCGTACTGACCTTCGCGGAGGAAGTCGACGAGCTTGCCTACGGAGCCGTCTCTCAACGCTGCCTGAGCCGCACTCTTGACCTCAGTGCCACCGCTGCCCATGATCTGGGTGACACGCACCCGGAAGTCGGTCAGTGCCGCGTCGTACCCACCGGTGCGCAGGAACTCACTGATCGTCTTCGCGTCCCCCTTGAGCGCCTCGGCGGCGGCCTTCCGAAGGCTTTCGTACTCGCTGTCGACCGCGATGACCTGAACCTTCGCGCGTTCGTCCTGCGTCGCAGCCTGCTGCCAACCAGTGCGCAGGTACACCCGGACGGCTTCGTCGGAGCCTGCGAGCGCGGTCTTGGCTGCTGCCTGGCTCCAGGGGCCGCGGGTCTTCATCGCCAGGACGGCGACCTTGCGGCCCTTCGCTGCCACGTCCTTGAGGTCCGTGCCCGGCTTGGCGGCTTCGGCGGCCAGGCGCGCGGCCTCCTCATCCAGTTCCTTGGTGGCCTTCTCGGCTCGATCCGCGGCTTCCTTGCCCAGAGCCTGGGCGCTCTTTTCCGCCCTGGCCTGCTCGATACCGGCCGCGGTCCTGGCCTTGAGACCCTCGGCCTCGATCTTCGTGGCCACGTCGTGGACCTTCTTGGCCGTTTCGACCGCGTCGGTCGCCTTGTCGGCGGCGTCCTTCGCCGCCTTCGCGTGGTTCGTGGACTCCTTCGCGGCCGTGGCCGCCTCGCCCGCGTGCTTCGCGGCCTCCCTTGCGGCGGTCGCCGCCTTCCTGGCGTGGTCGGCAGCGCTGTTGGCAGCCGCGCGTGCCTCTCCCGCGGCGCTCGCGGCCGCGTAGGCGAGGTCCCGAGCCGCGATGGCGGCCCGGCGAGACTCACGGGCCTGGCTGCGTGCCGTCGCCGCCCAGCTCTTGGCCCGGGAGGCTTCGGCGCTCGCCCCGCCCGCGTAACCGCTGGCCTCGTCGGCGGCGTCCGCCGCAGCGTCGGCGTTGTAGCTGGCACCGGCGGCGGCTTCGGCTGCCGCACCGGCTTCCTTCGCGGCGATCTCCACCTGCTTGGCGGCCTCCCCGGACGTCTGCGCCGCGTTCGCGGCGGCGTCGGCGTCCTCGGCGGCCTGTCGCGCGGCCGCAGCCATGCCGGCGTTCGTCGCCGCGCCGGCGGCCGCGTCGCGAGCCCGCGAGGCGGCGGCCGCAGCGGCCGAAGCGGCGGCGGCGGCGTTCGCGGCGGCGGTTGCGGCCATCCGCGCAGCGTAGTTGGCGGCCTGCGCCGCTTCGATCGCTTCCTGCGCGGCGCTGGCGGCGCCTTGTGCCGCATCCGCCGCACGCCCGGCAGCGCCGGCGGCCCGGCCGGCGTCCTTGCCCGCCGCCTGAGTCTCCTCGGCGGCCTTCTTCGCCTGAGCCTTTGCCAACTCGGCAGCCTTCACGGCGCGCTTCGAGGCGTCCTTGGCCGCGTCGGTCTGCTGCTTGGCGACGTCACCGGCCGCCTTGGCCCGCTGTGCCAACTGGGAGACTGTGGCCCGTTCCTGATCCCGGGAAAGGGCCACGTTCTGGCCCACTGCCAAGAACTCGCGGATGTCGTCCATCGAGCCCCGCAGAGCCACCTGCGCGGCTTCCTTCGTCGCCGGGCCGCCCGCGCTCATGATCTGGGTGACCTTGAGCCGGTCGTCGTTGTCCCGGGTCGAGTACTGGCCCGAGTCGAGAAACTTCCGGACGTCATCGATCGAGCCACGCAGCGCGGACTGGGCGGCCTCCTTGGTCGCGGGACCACCCGCTTCCATGATCTGCGTGGTGCGGATCCGCATGTCCGTCTCGAACGGGGCCCGCCAGCCGTCCTTGAGGAAGCTGCGCAGTTCGTCCCGCGAACCGTTCAGTGCCTTGAAGGCCACCTCACGGACGGTCACTCCACCCGCGGTGAAGATCCGTGTCCCGTTGATTCGCTCGTCGCTGAGTTCGGCGAAGTCCTTCTCGCTGCCGAGGAACTTGCGCACGTCCTCGTCGGTGCCCATCAGCGCGGCCTCGGCCGCGGCCTTGACCGAAGGACCGCCTGTCGTCCACAGCTCCACGACACGGCCCCGGTCCAAGGCGGACGCATCCTGCGCTGCGGCAGCGGGGGTCGTTCCGAGCAGGCCCACGAGGAGGGACGAGGGCAGCAGGGTCAGGCACAGGAGACGTGTGCCAAACCCTTGTTTTCTCTCGGGTCCCGCCAAGGAGAGTTTATATCTCACATCAGTTCTCTATCGCTAGTTGCATGACGCCGGTATTTGGCGCCGTGAGCATAGCTCCCTTGATCAACCCGGATGGTGTGACGGTGGCTGGAATTTCCTTGAACTGCGAACTGGGTTGCTTGAAGTAGAGGATCGATGTCATGTCTATGTCATGTAGTTACCGGCGGTATCCAATGCTGAGTAAGCAGATTGAGGTCACGTGATTGGTCAAGGGGAAGTAAAAGCAAACGGCATGGTAGGTTTCCTGCCGTTGGCTTTATCTTGCCCATACGTGGCACTATTTCCTTTGCGTATTCCCTGGAAGGATTCTCTGGTGATATCTCGCGCGCGCAGAAGTCTGCTCGTCGGCGTTATCGGGGTCGTCTCCGTAATTGCCTGCGGTTCACCCTCTGTGGCTGCGGTCTCGACGGGGCCGGACGAGACCCCTCTGCCTTCCGCTGTGGAGACCTTCGAGTACCCGAACGCGGCGAAGATCCTCAAGGAGCAGGGCATCGCGCTCCGCAAGGGCGACGGGCACATCCTGCTGGCCGACTGCAAGGTCTCCCGGGACATCCAGGTGATGACCTCGGTGATCCACCCGGGCCAGACCGAGCCCGGCCTCTACTGCTTCAAGGTCACCGGCACCGGAAAGGCCGGCTACCTCACGCTGGAAATCCCCAAGGTCTACAACATCATGACCGGTGATGTCGCGGTTCGAGCCAGCCTCACCGCCGAGGGGCAGACCCAGACCGTCACTGTGCCCAAGAACGACGCCAAGGGTGTCGGAACGGGCGGCACCCCGCCGACCGCGCCCACGGTCCTGGTCGAGCTCCGTGTGACCGGCTGATCGAGAGATCCTTCCGGGCCGCACTTCGACCACTCAGAACCAGACAGGAAAAGCACATGTTCGCCAGACGTCCACGCGCAGCCATGGCCGCTGGGCTCCTCGCCTCCACCGCCGTAGCCGGCCTGCTGACGGCCACTTCCGCCGACGCCGTCGTGGGCACGGCGGCCAAGGACGGCACCTACGCCTTCACTGCCAAGCTCGACATCGGGGCAGGGCAGCGCAGTTGTTCGGCCGCGCTGGTCGAGCAGCAGTGGCTGATCACTGCCGCCAGCTGCTTCGCCGACAATCCGGCCCAGGGGTTCAAGGTTGCCGCGGGTACGCCCAAGCTGAAGACGACGGCCACCATCGGGCGCACCGACCTCACCCGTGAGGCCGGAAGCGTCGTCAACGTCGTCGAGCTTGTGCCGCGCGAGGACCGTGACCTGGTGATGGCCAGGCTGGAGACGCCGGTCTCAGGCGTCACGCCCACCGGTATCGGCTTCAATGCCGTGCTGCCGGGCGAGGACCTGTGGGCCTCCGGTTACGGGCGCACCAAGGACGAGTGGGTGCCCGACCGTCTGCACTACGCGAAGTTCACCGTCGGGTCGGTCAAGGGCACCTCCCTCGGTCTCTCCGGCAAGGCCGACGACGCGGTGCTGTGCCAGGGTGACACCGGAGGCCCCGCCTTCCGGGACATCGGCGGCCGCTACGAACTGGTCGGCATCCACAGTGCCTCGGGCCAGGCCGGATGCTTCGGCAGCGACGAGACCGAGACCCGCAAGGGCGCCACCGGCACCCGTGTCGACGACATCGCCGGCTGGGTCCAGACCGTCTCTTCCCGGAACCTCCTGTCCCGGGCGGACTGGAAGAACGCCGCGCACATGGCCTCCGGCTACTTCACCGGTAGTGCGGTCGGCGTCAAGCGCCGCATGGACCTGTTCGTGGTCTGGAAGGACGGCTCGGCCAGCATCTACCAGGGTGCGGACCACAACGATCCCAAGTACCCCTACTCCGCGGAGTACAAGGTCGCCCCCAAGGGCAGCTACTGGAAGGACGCCCAGGCGGTCACCGGCGGCAGCTTCACCGGCAGCGGTTCGGACGGCATCACCGTGCGCTGGGCCAGCGGCAAGCTCTCGACGTACACCCACGTCGACCAGTACGGCTTCCACGACGAGAAGGTCCTCGCCTTCAGTGACACCTGGAAGCGTGCCCGCCTCATCACGGCCGGCCGCTTCACCGCCAACCCGCTGCGCGACGATCTTCTCGTGCTGTGGAACGACGGCTCGACGTCCATGTACTCCGACACCGACACCAACAAGGTCGGCAAGGAATCCCAGCTCACCAAGGCCGACCCGGCCTGGACCGAGGCCGCCCAGATCAGCGCCGGTGAATTCACCGGCAAGCCGACTGCCGACCTGGTCATCCGCTGGAACGACGGCAACACCAGTCTCTTCCCGGGCGTCGACACCGCCGGGTATCACGACCGCATCCGGATCCGGCCCAACCAGTCCGCCTGGAAGAACGCCCAGATCCTGACGACCGGCTCCTTCACCGCCGCCGCCAACCGCCCCAACGACATTCTTGTCCGCTGGAGCAACGGCAACGTCAGCTACTACCCCGGCGTGGACGCGGACGGCACGCACGGCGAGGTGCAGCTCGTCGGCTGATCTCGACCTTCGGCCGCTCGGCCCGTGACCCCGCAGTATCTGCTGGGGTCACGGGCCGGCGTGTGGGCGAGACGGTGTGAGGTGTGTGCTCCGGAGTCCCGTTTCCGGATTCGGCAGCCATGCAGCCCTCAAGGGTCAAGGTGGGGCAAAAGATGCGACCGCAACCCTTCCTTACCCTTGGTAAGAGGTGTTGATCTACCGGTGAAGCCTTCTATACTCCGGCAAGTGCCCACTAAGCACCTTTGATGATGGATTTCGCCCAACCTTCCTCATCGCGCGACAGTGGCGTAATGGCCCACCGAATCCGGCGACGCCTGCTTCATCACAGCCCTGAGTGCTCTCTGACCGCGAGCGCACCCCGCAGCGCCGGCCGGCGTCGGCTCTTGTGTCTCGGGCAAGGCTGTGGCGCGACGGGCGGCGCGGGGTTCGCCCCCTCCTCCTGGAATGACCGCTTTGAGCCTGATATCCCCCGTCGCCCCGCGGCTGTCCGGTGAACCGTCCACCCCGCGGGTGCGCCTGGACTCGCTCACGGGACTGCGCTGGTACGCCGCGCTGCTCGTGTTCTGCTACCACTTCTTCTACGAGGAGCGCGGCTCCGGCACCTCCGGGCACCTGGGGAAGCTGCGGCAGGTCTTCTACGACGGGCCCTCGGCGGTCTCGTTCTTCTTCATCCTCTCCGGGTTCGTCCTCGCCTGGTCGGCGCGGCCCCACGACACCGTGACCGGGTTCTGGCGGCGGCGCTTCGCCCGGATCTACCCCAGTCACCTGGCGACCTTCGTCCTCGCCGTGGTCACGATGGTCTGGATGGGCAAGGCCCTCGACCTCAAGATCGCGCTGGGGAACCTGAGCCTGCTCCAGTCGTGGGTCCCGAACCGGACCGACTGGTGGTTCGGCTACAACGGTGTGTCCTGGTCGCTGAGCTGCGAGGCGCTGTTCTACCTCTCGTTCCCGTTCCTGATCCGCCTCATCAGGCGCCTGCCGGCCCGGGGGCTGTGGGCCACGGTGATCGTGGGCAACCTGTGCGTCGCCCTGCTCCCGCTGTACACGGCGCCCATCGGCCACGCGACCGGGTGGGACGCGAAGTACGTGCTCTACATCCTGCCGCCGGTGCGACTGATCGAGTTCGTCATCGGCATCGCCCTCGCGCTGCTCGTGAAAAGCGGCGCCTGGCGGGGACCGGGGCTGATCGCCAGCCTTTCCCTGTCCCTCTTCGTCGTTTTCGGGCCCGTGCACGTCATGCCCTACAACTTCCACTGGGCCGCCGACTCCGTCATCCCGTACACCCTCACCATCGCGGCGGCCGCCTGCGCCGATGTGAAGGGAGAGCCCTCTCCCTTCCGGAACCGGTACGTGGTGTACCTCGGTGAGATCTCCTTCGCCTTCTACCTCGTGCACGAGATCGTCATCTTCAGCACCAACCACTTCTTCACCTCCCACCACTACGTGCTCCCCGTGACGCTGCACGCGGGCCTGGTGCTGTCGATTTCCGTCTTCGCCGCGGTACTCCTGCACGAATGGGTCGAGAAACCCGGCGTCAAGCTGCTCACCCGCAGCCGCACCCGGCGGAAGCCCGCCCCGGAGGCCGTCTGACCTCCCGTGCCGCCCCGCCGGGCGGCGCACGTCAGGGCCGGTGAGGTCTCGAAACCCCGCCCCCGCCCGTGGCAGGGTGAGGGCATGACTGCGAACCGTCCCCGTGCGTCCGCGCTCGACCTCATCGCGACCGTCGTCGACCCCGGCAGCTGGCGGTCCTGGGACCAGCCCGTGGGGCCCGTGGACGCGATCACCGAGGATCCCGGCTACCGCGCCGACCTCCTCGCCGCCCGGGAGCGCACAGGGCTGGACGAGTCCGTCGTCACCGGCGAAGGGCGGATCGACGGGCGGCGGGTGGCGCTGGTCGCGTGCGAGTTCCGCTTCCTCGCCGGGTCGATCGGCGTGGACGCCGGGGAGCGGCTCGTGCGCGCCGTGGAGCGGGCCACCGCCGAGCGGCTGCCCCTGCTCGCGGCGCCCGCCTCCGGCGGTACGCGGATGCAGGAGGGGACGGTCGCTTTCCTCCAGATGGTCAAGGTCACCGCCGCGATCACCGACCACAAGGCCGCCGGGCTGCCCTACCTCGTCTATCTGCGCCACCCCACCACGGGCGGCGTCCTCGCCTCCTGGGGCTCCCTCGGGCACCTCACCGCCGCCGAACCCGGCGCCCTCATCGGCTTCCTCGGGCCGCGCGTCCACGAGGCCCTCTACGGCGAGGAGTTCCCGCCGGGCGTCCAGGTCGCGGAGAACCTGCTGGCCCACGGCCTGGTGGACGCGGTGCTGCCCGCCGACAGGCTGCCCGCGATCGCCGCCCGGGCGCTGGCCGTGCTGTGCGCCGAGGGCGGGGGAGCGGTGCCCCGCGACGCGCTGCCCGCCCCCGCCGGGCCGCGTGACGTCCCCACTGCCGAATCGATTCAGCAGTCCCGGCGCCCGGACCGGCCCGGCGTGCGCGAGCTGCTCGCGGCCGCCGCCACCGACGTGACGCCGCTCAGCGGCACCGGCGCGGGGGAGCGCGACCCCGGGCTGCTGCTCGCCCTGGCGCGCGTCGGCGGTTCGCCGTGCGTCGTGCTCGGGCACGACCGCGGCAGCCGCGCCGCGCCCGCCTCGGGGGTACCGGCCGAGGGGCAGGCGCTCGGGCCCGCCGGGCTGCGCGCGGCCCGGCGCGGCATGCGGATCGCCGCCGAGCTCGACCTGCCGCTGCTCACCGTCGTGGACACGGCAGGGGCCGCCCTCTCGCGCGACGCCGAGGAGGGCGGGCTGGCGGGCGAGATCGCCCGCTGCCTCGCGGACCTGGTGACCCTCTCGGCGCCGACGCTGTGCCTGCTGCTGGGCCAGGGGGCGGGCGGCGCCGCGCTCGCCCTGCTCCCCGCGGACCGCGTGGTGGCCGCCCGGCACGCCTGGCTGTCGCCGCTGCCGCCGGAGGGCGCTTCGGCGATCTTGTACCGCACGACGGACCGGGCGTACGAGGTGGCCGGCCGGCAGGGTGTCCGGTCCGCCGACCTGCTGGCCAACGGCATCGTGGATCTCCTCGTGGAAGAGGACGAGGAGGAGGGCAACGGTGACTTCCTGCCGCGCCTCGGCGCCCTCCTCGGCTCCGAACTCGCCGCCCTCGCCGCCTGTGAGCAGGGTGAACGCCTCGCCGAACGTCGCGCACGCTATCGACGCATCGGGCTGGCGCGGTGATTTTCCGCCACGGGGAACAGGGCATTGCGGTCATACACCCGTAAGGAATTGACAAGGTTAGGCTTACCTAACTTAGTGTCTTCTTCGTGACCGAGACTGCGAGCGAGACCGGCCCCGGAACCCCCGGCTCCGCCCGGGGGGCCGTGCCTGCGCCCCGCGGGGCGCGCGAGGGTGTGCGCCCGCCGCGCCACGCCGCCGCGTCCGTCCACCGGGCGGCGCCCGGCGCCGCGCGGGGTTCCCGTTCGTGCCGCCCCGCCGTGGCCCGGCGCGCGCCGGGCCACGGCGGGGAGGTCCCCGGCGGGCCGGGGCG
>NZ_JBEYZW010000041.1:0-63942 GCF_040646215.1 Streptomyces sp. NPDC046215
CGGGGGGGCGCCCCGCCCCCGCGCCCCCCCCCGCCGCCCCCCCCCAGCCCCCCGCCCGCCCCCCCCCCCTGGTGGGCCCCCGCCCCCCGGCGGCCGCCCGCCGCCCCCCCCCCGGGCCTGCCGATCGACCCCGCCGAGGCCACAGCCGGGCCTCGGCGGGGCCGCGACAGAAAGGGACTCACCATGAGCACAGTGCGGGACGAGAGTGCGGAACGCTACGCGCACCTGTGGTCGGCGGCCTCGTACCGGTGGGTCATCTGGAACGCGCCCGAAGGCAGCATGATCTTCGACCGGGCGACGAACCGCCCCGAGTACATCGACCACGAGCCGACCCTGCGGGACGTCCTGCGCAGGATGCGCGAGGCGGGCGCGTACGAGACGGACGAGTATCCGGGCGGCCCCTGCTAGGGCGTGTCTTATCCTCCTGACGGCCCGGGCCGGAGCGGCGACCGCTCCGGCCCTTTCGTGCGCCCGCGGGCCTTTTCCGGAATGTTGGCGAAATGGCCGGCGAGCATATGGCTGACGTATTCCCGGGCGTCACGCACGGCTCGTCCGTATCTGACCGGACGTCAATTCGCAGACAAATGCCGGGCCATGGAATTTCCCCGGCCCGGCCACGCCGAATCCGGAACGTGCCGCCACGGGAAAAGGGAGCCCTCCCGGGGCGCGCCCGGAACCGGCGCGGCGCCCCGCGCGTCCGCCGCCGCCCGCCCGCTCCCCCGCCGCCGCGAGCCCGCCGCAGGGGGCCGCGCGCGAGCGCCGCGCACCCGCGGAAAGCTCACCTCCATTTCAGGCGGTGGGTGAATATACCCCTCCGTAAATTTCCCAACCAGACGCCCGGTGGCGAAACTTGTGATCTTACTGCCGGGTCAACTAGCATCCCAGCCATGCTGACGCCGGGTAAATCCCGCTTACTGTTATCGATTCTTTCGATCGCCGCGTTCATGGCAGGGCTCGACCTTTTCATCGTCAACGTCGCATTTGATGACATCGGCAAGGACTTCCAGGGCGAGCCCCTGGCGAATCTCTCCTGGATTCTCAACGGTTACGCGATCATCTTTGCCGCTTTGCTGGTGCCCATGGGGCGGCTCGCCGACCGGTACGGGCGCAAGGAAGGCTTCCTGCTCGGCGTCGCCGTGTTCACGATCGCGTCCGGGGCCTGCGCCGCGTCGAACTCGCTGTGGGTGCTCGTCGCCTTCCGGGTGCTCCAGGCCGTGGGGGCGGCCCTGCTGACACCGGCGAGCCTGGGGCTGCTGCTGTCGGTCTTCCCGCCCGAGAAGCGGGCGGGCGCGGTGCGGATCTGGTCGGCGAGCGCCGCGCTCGCCGCCGCCGCGGGCCCGGTGTTCGGCGGGCTGCTGGTGAGCGCCTCCTGGCGCTGGGTGTTCCTGGTGAACCTGCCGATCGGCCTGTTGACCCTGGTGGTGGCGGCCCGGCACCTGCCGTCCTCCAAGGACGAGAGCCCGTCGAGGATGCCGGACCTGCCGGGCGCGGCGGTGCTGACCGTGGCCGTCGGGCTGCTGGCCCTGGGCCTGGTGAAGATCGACGACTGGTCCCCGGGGCGGGTGGCCGCCGTGCTGGCGCTCGCGGCCGCGGGCATCGCCGGGTTCTGGCTGCGCTCCCGGCGCCACCCGTCGCCGGTGATCGAGCCGGCGCTGCTGAAGGTGCCCGTGTTCGTCTGGTCCAACGCCACGGCGATCGTCTTCAGCGCCGCGTTCGCGGCGAACCTGCTGTGCGCGATCCTGTGGATGCAGAACGTCTGGCAGTACTCGGCGCTCCGCACGGGCCTGGGCATCGCGCCGGGGCCGCTGATGGTGCCGCTGGGCGCCGTTGTCGCGAGCAAACTGGGCCGCCGCGTCGGGCCGGGGAGGCTGACGGCCCTGGGCTGCCTGCTGTGCGTCGTCGGCGTGGTGCTGATGTGGCGTCAGCTGGGGCAACAGCCTGACTACGCGGGGGCGTTGCTGCCGGGCTGGCTCGTCGGCGGGGCCGGGGTGGGGCTCGCCCTGCCGACCATCTTGTCCACGGCCACGTCCGACCTGCCGCCGGAGCGCTTCTCGACCGGCAGCGCCGTGGTCAACATGAGCCGGCAGATCGGCACCGTCCTGGGCATCAGCCTGCTGGTGGCGCTGCTGGGCAGCCCGAGAACCTACGACGACACCCACCGCGCCTTCGGGCATGCCTGGACGGCCATCGGCCTCTTCATGCTCGCGGGCGCCGTGACCGCCCTGGGGATGTCGGCCCGCTCCACCCCGGTGGAGCGAGCGGTCCCGCACTCCGAACTGCGCGCCGAATAGAGCTCATCCGAGGTGGAGGGGGAAACCTCATGAACGGTACTGCCCGAATAGCCTGCGTCGACTGTCTGCCCGAACTGCCCGGCACCGCGCCCGACGGCCGGCTGTCGCTGGCCCGGTTCGGCGAGATCACCGTCGACCGTACCCGGCCGGACACCTTCGAACGCTATCTGCACGAACTCGGGGAGGACGACGTCCTCGCGGCGGTCTTCGTCGGCGGCGGCGCCTTCGCCGCCCCCGACGCCGTGCGGAAGCTGCGCGGCCACAAGAAGTTCGCCAAGACCCGGGCGTACGTCGTCGGGGAAGGCTCCGGCGGGCGCGTGCCCGGCTGGGCCGAGACGCTGGACGTCGAGGACATCCTCGCGCCGTCGGCCTTCGAGGGGTACGGGTTCGCCGACCGGGCCGAGATCGGGATGCGCGCCTACCACTCGCTGGTCCAGGACGAGAACTACACGGACTACTACCTGGACATGACGTACAACAAGATCTTCGACTGGTTCGAGACCACCCGGTGGGACTGGAAGGAGCTCGACCTGGACCACATGCGGCCCGAGATGCTGGACGCGGAGGAGATCGACTTCCTCACCGAGGCCGCCATCATCGAGTTCGGCACCCTGCCGGGCGCCCACAACTTCCTGCGCGAGTGGGAGGGGGAGACCAGCTTCTCCTCCTGGGCGCTGATGTGGGGGGCCGAGGAGGCCCGGCACTCCCTGGTGCAGGCCCGCTGCCTCGACCGGCTGGGCGTCAAGGTCCGCTCCAAGCACGCGCTGTACAAGCGGGAGCCCTACCCCATCGGTGACACGCGCGCCGGCACGCTCATGATGAACATCATCTCCGAGTGCCGGGCCGCCGAGCTGTACAAGGCGCTGGCGGCGGACACCACCGAGCCCGTCGTCAAGCGGGTCTGGAAGCTGCTCGGGCGGGACGAGTCCCGGCACGCCCGCGCGTTCTACGTCTTCACCCAGGAGCTGTGCGACGGCAGCAGGGCGGGCAAGGTCGCGGCGCTGAAGATGGCCTACGTCTGGCTGGCCGACCGCAGCGAGGGCCTCAAGCACCCGGCCGGCCACTTCTACCCGCACTCCTCCTCCGCCCAGGGCATCCGGCGGATCGAAGCGGTGGAGGCGGGGGCCACGGACGCCGCCGACGAGAAGGTCCTGTCGATGGTGCGGCGGCTGGTCGAGGACGACAGCATCGAGTCCTCGCGGGACATCAAGCGGAAGCTCCGCACACTCATCTAGCGCCGCGCCGTCCCGGCACTGCCGGGCGGTTCCGACGGGGGAAGCACGATCGGATACCAGAACACGGCCCCCTCGGGCGGGGGGCCGGAGGGTTCTCGCTGTCCCGGTTCTTCTCGTCGACCCCGCGCACGACCCAGCCGACGTGAGGAGCACACCATGCCCGATTCGCTGACAGCCGAGGCCGCGTCCCATTGTTTCGGGTGCGCCCCGGGAAATCCGATCGGGCTCCGGCTCGATTTCGCACGCCACGGTGAGACGCTCACCGCGCGCGTCAAACTGGGAACGGATTACGAGTCCTTTCCCGGGGTCGTCCACGGCGGTATCGTCGCGACGATTCTGGACGAGACCCTGGCCCAGGTGGTGTACCGGACCGGTCGCGTGTCCGCTTTCACCACGGGCCTGCGCATCCGCTACGCGCGGCCGATGGAGACCGACGCCGAGTACACCGCCCGGGCCGAGATCGTCAGGCGTGACGAGCTCTCGGTGCGGGCCACCGGCCGGATCGACACGGCCGCCGGGGAGACCATCGCCGCGGCGGACGGCACGTTCTACCTACTGACCGAGGAAGCCCTCGGGCGCAACGCCGAGGGCATTCCGGCGGAACTCATCAAGGTGCTGCGGTCCGCCAACGGGCCGGCACCACAGGGGGAATGATCAATCGTGGACACCCGTGCGCGCACCCGCGCCATCATCAGCAAGCAGCTGGACGTACCCGAGGCGGAGCTCACCCCGGAACGGCACTTCCGGGCCCTGCCCAACGTCGACTCGATGCGCATCCTGCAGATCATCCTGGAGACGGAGAAGGCGTTCGGCATCGAGATCGACGACGACGCCACCTTCCGGCTCCAGACCGTCGGCGAATTCCACGACCTGGTGGAGCGGCTCGCCCGGCAGGGAGCGGCCACGTGAACCTCACGGCCGCGCTGGGGGCCGTGGCGGAGCGCCGCACCGGGCACGGCATCCGCCTGTTCCGGGGCGAGGAGGAGCGGGAGCGCACCGGCTTCGACGAGCTGTACTCCCAGGCGGGCCGGCTAGCGTGCGGTCTGCTGGAGCGCGGGGTCCGGCCGGGCGAGCGGGTGGCGATCGCGCTGCCCACCTCGGTCGACTTCGCCCGCGCGCTCTTCGGGGTGCTCGCGGCGGGGGCGGTGCCCGTGCCGGTGCCGCCGCCGGCCCGGTTCGCGTCCCTGGAGATCCACCTGCGGCGCATCGTCATCGCCATGCGCCAGTCGAGCGTCCGCGTGGTGCTCTCCGACGAGGCGCTGGGCAGCCTCCTGGGGCCGGCGCTGGCGGGCGCCGGCGGGGAGTTCCGGGTCCTGGACGTCGCCACGACACCGGCCGCGTCCGCCGTCTACACGGACGTCGCCCCCGACGCGCCGGCGCTGGTCCAGTACACCTCCGGCACGAGCGAGGACCCCAAGGGCGTGGTGCTCACCCACGCCAACCTGCTGGCGAACGTGGAGGCCATCACCAAGGGCGTGGGGTTCACCGACGCCGACGTGGGCTGCTGCTGGCTGCCGCTGTTCCACGACATGGGGCTGATCGGGGCGCTGCTGTCCTCGGTGCTCAACGACGCCGAGATCCTGCTGATGCCGCCGGAGGACTTCCTGCGGGACCCGGGGCGGTGGCTGCGGCTCATCAGCCGGCACCGGGTGACGCTGAGCGCCGCGCCCAACTCCGGCTATCTGCACGCCCTGCGCAAGGTGCCCGCCGAAGCCGTGCGGGAGCTCGACCTCTCCAGCTGGCGGCTGACGCTCAACGGCGCCGAGGCGGTGGACGCCGATCTGATGCGCCGGTTCTGCGCGCACTTCGCGCCCGCCGGCTTCCGCCGGGACGCTTTCCTGCCGGTCTACGGGCTCGCCGAGGGGTCCCTCGCGGTCACCATCCCGCCCACCGGCCGGGAGCCGCGCAGCCTGTGGGTGCGGCGCGACCTGCTCGGCGAAGGGATCGTGGAGCCCGGCGGCCGGGACGACGGGCTCTGCCGGGAGGTCGTCTCGGTGGGGGTGCCGGTCACCGGGACGGAGGTCCGGCTCGTCGGGGACGGCGGGACGGCGGCGCACCCGGAGGCCGCCGTGGGCGAGATCCAGATCCGCGGCGCGTCGGTGATGCGCGGCTATGAGGCGAACGAGCCGGCGACGCGGGCCACCGTGAGCGACGACGGCTGGGTGTCCACCGGCGACCTCGGTTTCCGCTCCGGCGGTGAACTGTTCGTCACGGGCCGGAAGAAGGAGATGATCATTGTCTTCGGCCAGAACTACTACGCCGGGGACATCGAGGCCGTCGTCGGCCGGCTGCCCGGGGTGTCCCACCACGGCGTGCTCGCGGCCACCGTCCCTTTCACCGACGGTGACGGTCTGGTGGTGATGGTGGAAACCAAGGAGTCCGAGCCGTACGCTCGGTCCGAACTCGCCGCGCAGGTGCGGTACGCCGTCTCCAGCGAGCTGGGGATCACCCCCCGGGATGTCCTCCTCGTCCGGAAGGGGCGGCTGCCCCGCACGTCGAGCGGAAAGCTGCTGCGGCACGGAGCCGAGGCCGTCTATCACCAGTGGGCCGCGGCCGCGGCGGGCACAAAGGCACCCCTCACCGCCGGTCAAGTCACCGTGGAGTAGAACGATGGACGCAGACCACAAGAGCCCGGAGCAGCTGACGGCCACGGAGAGAGAAGAACTCCTGCGCAGGTCGTGGATGGCCACGGACGGCCTCTGGTATTACCAGACCGCCCAGGCGCGCGGCATCGAGGGCGCCAACGAGGCCAACATCCAGGTGGTCCGGGAATTCGGCCGCCAGGAGATGCGGCGGCTCATGCGCAGCCTCGGCATCTCCCGGGTCGAGACCGCCGAGCAGTACCGGACGCTCTTCAGCACCGCCGTGGACCTCTACCTCGGCTCGCTGTTCTCGGCGGAGGAGACGTTCGACGGCGACACGCACACCATGGACGTCAAAGTCTGTTTCGCGCACAAGGGGGTGCAGAAGGCCGGCATCGACAAGCTCTACCACTGCGGCCCCGGTGAGCGTCTCACCGGCTGGCTGCTGGCCATGGAGATGCCGACGGCGCTCGACCCGGGCGTGGGGCTGTGCCAGATGGCCCACACCGGCAGTTGTTCGTACCGCCTCAAGATCGTCACGCCGTCCGGGCCCTGAGGTCCGGCGGCGGTGACGGGTGATCGCTCGAACTGCTCGAACTGGGGGTTTTCATGGGTGAGTCCGGGCGGATGCCCGCCGACCGCGTACCCGTCCGGCTCTCGCCGGAAGGGCTCGACCAGCACGGCGAGAACGCCCGGCTGCGGGCGCTCGGGGCCGCGGTGGAAGTGGAGTTGCCGGACGGTGTCACCGCCTGGGCGATCACCCGCCACGAGGAGTTGCAGCGGCTCCTCGGTGACCCGCGCGTCGTCAAGGGCGTCGAGCACTGGGCCGCGCGGGCCCGGGGGGAGGTGCCCGACAGCTGGCCGATGCTGAGCTTCGTGACGGTCCGGGCCATGACCGCCACCGACGGGGACGCCCACCGGCGGCTGCGCGGGCTGGTGGCCCAGGGCTTCACGGCCCGCCGGATCGAGGCCCTGCGGCCTCGGATCGCGCACATCGTCGGGGAGCTGCTCGACGGGCTCGCCGCCGACGCGCCCGGCCCGGTGGACCTGCGGGAACGTTTCGCCTACCCGCTGCCGATCGGGGTGATCTGCGAGCTGCTCGGCATCCCCGACGAACGGCGCGAGGAACTGCACGCGCTGTCCGCCGTCATGACGGACACGACCATGGCCCCCGAGGGGGTCCTGAAGGTGCAGCGTTCGATGTACGCGGGGCTGGGAGAGCTGATCGCCCTCAAGCGGGAGTCCCCCGGTGACGATCTGACCAGCGATCTGATCGCCGCCCGGGAGCGGGGCGACCGGCTGAGCGAGGAGGAGCTCGTCGGCACCCTGCTGCTGATGTTCGTCGCGGGCCACAACACCACCCTCAACCTCCTCACCAACGCCGTACGCGCCCTGCTCACCCACCCCGACCAGCTGGCCCTCGTCCGCGACGGCGCGCGGCCGTGGAGCGCGGTGACCGAGGAGACGCTGCGCTGGGACGCTCCCGTGGGCCGCTTCCCGCTGCGGTTCGCCACGGAGGACATCGAGGTCGACGGCGCGGTGATCCCGAAGGGCGCGGCCATCCTCGCCGCGTACGGAGCCACCGGCCGGGACGAGGCGGTGCACGGCCCCGACGCCGACCGCTTCGACGTCACCCGCGCGTCCTCGCGCCACCTGGCGTTCGGCCACGGCCCGCACTTCTGCCTGGGCGCCCCGCTCGCCCGGCTGGAGGCGGAGCTGGCCCTGCCGGCCCTGTTCGACCGCTTCCCCGGCCTGGCCCTCGCGGAGCCGGCCGAGCGGCTGCGCCCGCTGCCGTCGATCGTCAGCAACAGCTCGGGCAGCCTGCCGGTCCTGCTCTCGCGGGGCTGAGCGCGGAGCGCGCTCGACCAGCCCCGGGGCCTCGCGCTGGACGGCGCGGGCGCCCTGTACGTCACCGACTGCGGCGACCACCGGGTGCGGAAGGTGACCGGCGTGCGAGCCCCCCGGGGCACGGCCCCGCCCGTGCGGGCGGGGCCGGCCCGCGGTGGTTACGGGGCCATCTCGTACGTCCCGGAGAGCGCCTCCACGCGCTCCCAGACGCGCGCCGAGCGGGCCTCGTCGACGATCGGGCGGCGGATCGCGTCCAGCGCCCACTCCTGCTGGTCGGCGGTGGCGGAGTCCTTGCCGTGCAGCTCGACGGCGTGCGCGGAGAAGTCGCGGACGAGGACGGCGAACAGTTCGTCGAGGACGTCCTCGTCGAGGCCGGTCAGGCTCGCCTGCTCCAGGATCAGCTGGCCGTGCACGACCAGCGCGAACAGCTGGCCGACGGCGAGCAGGAGGTCCAGGTCGCGGCTCTGCTCCTCGCCGGGGGCGGCGGTGGTGACGAACGTGCACAGCGCGTCCGCCTGCTCCCGGAACCGGCCGACGTTGGGCACCCGGGCGTAGGTGTCGAACGCGGTGCGCCAGTCGTGGAAGCGGACGGAGCCGAGGCCGCGGGCCGGTCCCTGCCGGAAGAGGAAGGCGTCGTCGGCCGCGTCGAGGCGGGTGGGGACGGGCGCGTAGTCGGCCGGGTCCAGCAGGTGGTTGCGCATGAACTTGAGGATCAGCGCGAGGTTGACGTGGACCGTGCCCTCCAGCTTGGGCAGGCCCCGGATCTCGGTGGCCGCCTGGGCGAAGTAGGTGTCCTTCTCGAAGCCCTTGGCCGCGATGACGTCCCACATCAGGTCGATGACCTTCTCGCCCTCCGTGGTCACCTTCATCTTCGTCATGGGGTTGAAGAGCAGGTAGCGGCGGTCGTCGGGGCCGGCCGAGCGGAAGTAGTCCACGGCGCGGTCGCTGAAGAGCTTCATGCCGACCAGGCGGACGTAGGCGTCGGTCAGCTCGCGGCGCACGTGCGGGAAGGCGGTGACGGGGCGGCCGTAGAGGACGCGGTTGTGCGCGTGGGTGACGGCCTCGTACATCGCGTGCTCGCAGATGCCGATGGAGGCGGTGCAGAGGTTGAACTTGCCGACGTTGACGGTGTTGAGGGCGGCGTCGAAGGCGGCGCGGCCGGTGTGCAGGACGTCGTCGGGGCCGACCGGGTAGTTCTCCAGGCGGAACTCGCTGACGTACTTCGAGGAGTCGACGACGTTCTTCACCAGGTGGTACGCCGGGTGGCGGCTGTCGGCGGCGAAGAAGACGTAGCCGTCGGGGCCCTCGACGTCGGTGCGGCGGCCGAAGACGGACACGAGGCCGGCGGCGTTGCCGTTGCCGATGTAGTACTTGGAGCCGCTGGCCCGGAAGCCGCCGGCACCGTCACTGTCCGGCTCCAGCAGCATGTCGGTGGAGTAGATGTCGGCGCCGTGGGACTTCTCGGACAGGCCGAAGGCGAACACCTCGCCCTGGGTGAGGAGTTCCGCGGCGCGGGCGCGGGCGGCGGCGTTGTCGCTCTGCCAGACCGGGCCGAGGCCGAGGACGGTGACCTGCCAGGCGTACCAGTAGTCGAGCCCGTAGAAGCCGAAGATCTCGTTGAGGGCGGCGATCCGGGCGGTGTCCCAGCGCTGGTCCTCGTGCCCGGCGGCGGAGGCCGGTGTGAGGAAGGTGGCGAACAGCCCTTCCTTGGCGGAGAACGCGAGGAAATCGGCGAGCCAGGCGCGGGAGCGGTAGTCCTCGATCAACTGGCGCTTGCCGCGGTTCTCGAACCAGTCGACGGTGGCGCGCAGCAGCCTGCGGGTCTCGGGGTCGAAGTGCGCCGGGTCGTAGGTGCGGGGGTTGAACAGCAACGGGTCGGCCATGGGTGGTCGCCTTTCCGGCTCGGTGAAGCTCGGGACATCAAGGGAGGTGCGGGAGGTGCGGGAAAGAGGTCAGGGGGCGGGGCGGACGGGCGCCCCGGGTCAGCGCTCGGGGCGGAGCCGGTGGAGGGTGGCGAGGACGTCGTCGAGCCAGGCGAGCATCATCCGCTCGTAGGCGATGCCGCCGCGCAGGACGACGTGCTGGAGCTCCTGCCCGGCGTCGGGCGGCGCGGGGGCGCCGGGCCCGGTGAAGTCGCGCACCTCGCCCGCGAGGTAGTGCGCGAGCCGGTCGGCGTGCGCCCGCTGGTGCCGCTCGACCTCGCGGATCAGCGCGGCCGGGTCGTCGAAGGCCGCGCCGCGGATCTTCACGGCGAGGTCGTGCCGGACGCTCTCGGGCTGGATCGGCTCGTGCAGCCACCGGGACAGGGCATCGCGGCCGAGGGCGGCGACGGAGTACTCCTTCTTGTCCGGCCGGCCCTGCTGCGCCACCTCGCGGACGTCGATCCAGCCGTCGGCCTCCATGCGTTTGAGGACGCGGTAGATCTGCTGGTGGGTGGCGGTCCAGAAGTAGCCGATGGACCGCTCGAACCGCCGGGCCAGCTCGTAGCCGGAGCCGGGCTGCTCCAGCAGCGAGACGAGGATCGCGTGGTCGAGCGCCATATCCGGGATCCTGCTATGCAACTCGTTTCATAGGCAAGAGGCACGGCAGCCGGTGAGATGTGATTCACGCCGGACGGGCCGGCTCTGCCGGCCCGTCCGGCGTGTGAGGACCGGGGCCCGGGGCGGAGCCCCGGCGGCCCCGCAGGGGTCAGGTCGTGGCGCCCGGGGCATCCAGCTGCCGCGCGCCCGAGCGGACCGCCCAGAAGAAGAGGCCGAGCGCCGCGGCCCCGACCGCGACGGAGTCGTAGGGCGCGGGCAGCCGCCCCGAGCCCTCAAAGGTGCCGAGCCACGACAGCGCGGTCAGCGTCACCAGGTAGACGATCAGCCAGGCGCCGGTGCGCAGCTCGGCGGCCAGGGAGCGGGGGTTGTGGCCGGTACGCCACATCACCAGGAAGATCAGCAGGCCGGCCAGGACGAGGGGCAGGGCCAGCCGCAGGTCGTGCCAGCCCGACCAGTACACGAACTCGCTGGCCACGACGAAGCTGAGGGGGGCGATCCAGCCCAGGCCGGGCACCCAGCCGGCCATCGTCGCGCGGCCGGGGCCGGCCCGGAAGACCGCGACGGCCACGGCGGAGGCGGCGTAGATCAGGAGGTACATGTCCCCCATGACGCTGACGATGCTCTGCCAGCCGCCGAAGGGCAGCAGGAACACCACGATCACGGCGAGGTTCAGCAGCAGGGCCCGGTGCGGGATGCCGTAACGGCTGCTGACCTGCATGAAGGCCCGTGGGAGCGTGCGGTTCTTGGCGAGGGCGTAGGTGTGCCGGGCGTTGAGGGCCACGCCGACGTACGCCGACCCGCCGGGGGAGGCCACCGCGTCCGCGTACAGCAGGCTGGAGAGCCAGTGGAGGTTGAGGATCAGGGCGAGCTGGCCGAAGGGCGACTCGAAGTCGACGCCCTTCCAGCCGCCCGCGAGCAGGTTCTCGGGGACGGTGAAGAGGAAGGCCACTTGCAGGGCCAGGTACATCAGCACGGCCAGCGCGATGGCGGTGAGCACCGCCGCGGGGAGGGTGCGGCGGGGGTTGCGCGTCTCCCCCGAGAAGTCCAGCGGGGCCTGGAAGCCGTTGACCGAGTAGACGATGCCGCCGCCGGCGAGCGCGGAGAGGCAGGCGGCGTAGCCGTAGGGGGCGAAGCCGCCGTGGTCGGTCAGGCGTCCGGAGTGCCAGCCGGAGGCGAACAACGCGGCGACGGTGACCACCGGCACGATGATCTTGAACACGGAGACGAGGTTGTTCAGCCGGGCGAAGGCCCGCACCGTGAACCAGTTCAGGGCCGTCAGCACGACGCTCAGCGCCACGGCGACGCCCAGGCCGAACGCGCTGAGGGTGTGGCCGTGGTAGATGTCCGGCAGGTAGTGGTCGGCGTACTGCATGATCGCGCTGATCTCCGCGGCGGTGCCGCCCACCGACAGCAGGACGGACCAGCCGATGAGGGTGCCCACCAGGCGGCCGCTCGCGTAGAGCGGCCAGCGGACCGTGCCGCCGCCCTCCGGCCGGGAGGCGCCGAGCTCGATCATGACGAGCGCGACGAGCCCGCACAGCAGCCCGGCCCCGATCCACGCCAGCAGCGCCGCGGGGCCGGCCACCTGGGCGGCGTACATGGCGGCGAAGAGCCAGCCCGATCCGACGATGTTGGAGAAGCCGATCGCGGTCAGCCCCCAGAACCCCAGGTGCCGGTGCAGACGGCGCTCCTGGGCGAGCACCGTCGGCGCGGCGGCCCCGCCCCCGGCCTGTCGGTCCGTCATGAGATGGCCTCCTCGTTCCTGTTCCGCATGGGGCCATTCCATCGGGAGGGCGGACGGGCGGGGCACGGCGGGGGTGCCGGACGCGCGTGAGCATCCGTATGGGCGTACGCCGGCCTCCGGGCCCCACCAGCGGATCATGGGGTGCACCACCGCCGCGCGGCGGTGTCCTCAATCGCCGGACGGGCTGACGGGGACACCTCCCAGCGGTAGTCGGCGGGCCGTCACTCCCGCAGCATCTCGGCGAGCACCGTCCGCCACTCCTCCCCCGGCCGGGGGGCCAGCTCGTCCGCGAGCGCGTCGGCGCGGTAGCGCAGGCGGCGCAGGAGCTCGGGGTCGCGGGCCTCGGCGGGGGTGCGCAGCTCGCTGCGGCTGCCCAGGAGGCGGATCAGTTCCGCCGCGAACTCCGCCCAGCCGACATGGCCGCCGACGGCGTTCACCACGCCGTGCGCGGGGTGGTCGAGGCGGCTGACCAGAACCCGGGCCAGGGCGGCCGCGTGGATCCAGGGCGTCCCGTACCAGCCGTCGCCGGGCAGGTCGACCGGTTCCCCGGCGCGGACGGTGCGGAACAGCTCGCCGGTGGCGCCCCAGCGGAGCTGGTCGCGGAACCTGGGGTGCGGCCCCCACACGAGGGGGGCGCGCACCGCGCTCGCCCCGCCCCTGCCCCGGGTGCCCGCGGCCGCCAGCAGCAGGCGCTCGCAGTCGAGCTTCCCCTGCCCGTAGGCGCTGACGGGCCGCACGGCCGCCTCGCCTTCCCCGACCTCGGGGCCGGGCGGCCGGCCGTAGGCGTCCACGCTGCTGACGAACACGAACGGGCCCCGCGTCCAGCCGTCCAGCAGCGCCCGCATCGCCGCGACGTCCGTCGCGGGGTCGGTGAAGGTGCAGGCGGCGTGGACGACGGCGCTCACCCCGCCGGAGACGGCCGCCCGCAGGCTGTCGGGGTCGCCGAGGTCGCCTTCGGCCACCTCGACCCCGTCGGCGCTCACCAGGTGGGCGGACTCGGGCCGGGCCAGGGCGCGGACGGGGCGGCCGAGGGCGGTCAGCTCCCGGATGACGAACGCCCCGACGCCGCCGGTGCCGCCGGTGACCAGGACCGTTCCCTCCGCTGCACAGGCCCGCCGGGCCCGGGGCGAGGGGGTGGCGCGCTGCTCGGCGGCGCGCGCGTCGAGGACCGCCGCGAGCGCGCGCGGTGTGCGGTGTTCCATCACGTCGAGGCCGGTCACCGGCACGCGCAGGCGTTCGCGCAGCCGCTCGGCGAGGCGGACGGCCAGCAGCGAGTGGCCGCCGAGGAAGAAGAAGTCGGTGTCCGGCGCGGGCGTCTCGCCCAGCATGTCGGCGAACGCCGCCGTGACTTCCCGGCCCCGCTCCCCCAGGGGCCGGGCGGGGGTCTTCGGGCTTCCGGGCAGCCGGGCGGGGTCCGGGGTTCCGTCGGCCGAGCGGGGCAGTGTGTCGAGGACGGTGACCGTGGCGGGGACCTCGGAGGCGTCGAGCCGCTCCCGCAGCAGGAAGACGAGCTGTTCGCGCACCAGGGTGCCGGTGCCGCTGGGCACGACGTACGCGGCCGGGGGCAGGCCCTCCCGTTCCAGGAGGAGGGCTTCGGCGACCTCGGGGCGCTCCCGCAGCAGCGTCTCCGCCGGGTGGCGCGCGGGCCGGGCGAGGGGCCGCCCGGGGTCGGTGGCCACGGCGGCGAGGAGGTCCGCGAAGGACCGCAGGAGTTCGCGCGCGGTTCCCTCGTCGAGCCGGCCCCGGTCGTACTGGACGAGGCAGCGGGGCCCGGTGGTCTCCGTGGCCTCCTCGACGTAGAAGCCCAGAGGGAACTTGGCGGTCTCCAGGTCGATGTCGACCGGCTCGCCCCGGGTGCCGTGCAGGCCGAGCGCGACGGGCGGGGTCAGGACGTCGGCGGTGACGCCGGTCAGCGCGGTGCCGTACCGGTCGCGGACCGCTCCGCCGAGGCGCTCCACGACGAGGTCGTACGGGGTGTGGCGGTACTCCTGCGCTTCGAGCAGGGCGCCGCGGACGCGCGTCAGGAGCGTGGCGAAGTCCTGGGCGCCGGAGAGGTCCGGGCGGATCGCGAGGGTGTTGACGCAGAGGCCGACCAGGTCGCGCGTCCCGGCGCGGTCGCGGTGGCTGCTGGCGCAGCCGATCGCGAAGTCCTCGGCGCCGGTGGCTTCGAGGAGGGTCGCGAACGCCCCGGCGAGGACGACGGTGAACAGGGTGGCGCGGTGCGCGCGGCCCACGGCCCGCAGTCCGGCCAGGGTCCGCGGGGCCAGGGGCGCGGACAGGACGTGGCCCGCGCCGTGGGCGCCGCCGCCCGGCGGGGCGGGCAGGGGCACGGGCCGGACGCCGGTGAGCCGGCCGGTCCAGTAGGCGAGCCCGGTGTCCAGGGCGGCGCTGTCCGCCCGTTCCCGCCGGGCGAAGTCCGCGTACTGCGGCACGCGGGCGGCGGGATCCGTCCCGTCCGCCTCGCGGCCCTCCAGCGCGGCCCGGTAGAGGTCCGCCACGTCGCGGGCAAGCACGGGGAGCGAGCCGCCGTCGACCGCGATGTGGTGGAGGGTCAGCAGAAGGGTGTGGTCCTCGGGCGCGTGCCGGACGCACAGGGCGCGCAGCACCGGTCCGGCGGCCAGGTCGAAGGGCCTGGCGGCCTCCTCGCGCAGCAGCCGGCCGGGGTCTTCGGCGGGGGCCGCGGCCGGTCCGGTGAGGTCCACCAGCCGCACGGGCACGGGGACGGGGGCGGTCACCTCCTGGAAGGGCTCGTCGCCGCGGTGGCCGTAGCGGGTGCGCAGCACCGTGTGGCGGCGCACCAGGCCGGTGAGGGCGCGGGTGAGGGCGTCGAGGTCGAGGGGGCCGCGCAGCCGGGTCGCGAAGGGCACGTTGTAGCGGGCGCCCCCCTGGCCGAGGCGGTCCATCAGCCACATGCGGTGCTGGGCGTGGGAGAGGGGGGCGGGGCCGGTCGTCGCCGCGGGCCGCCCCGGGGGCCGGGGGCGGGTGGTGCGCTGCCGGGCGCGGCGGAGCAGTTCCGCCTCGTGGGAGGCGTGCGGTGGGTTCGAGGGGGTGGTCATCGCGTCTCGCCGCCTTCCGGGGGTGCGTCGTGGACGGCGGCCAGGGCCCGGCCGAGCAGGGCGGCCTGCCCGGCCACGGTGGGGGTCTCGAAGAACGCGGCGAGGGTCAGTTCCACGCCGAGGTCCTCGCTCAGGTCGTCGACGATGCCCAGGGCGAGCAGCGAGTGGCCGCCGAGGTCGAAGAAGTCCGCCGCGGCGTGGGTGACGTCCTCTCCCAGGGCGCGGCTCCACGCCGCGGCCACGACGGCCTGGAGCGGGGAGAGTTCCTCGCTCGGTGCTTCGGCGGGCGTGGCGGTGTCGGGGGCGGCGGTGTCGGGGGCGGCCGGGCCGGAGAGTGCCGCCCGGTCGACCTTGCCGGCGCCGGTCAGGGGCAGCGCGTCCACCGTGGTCCACTCGTCGGGGACCAGGTGGGCGGGCAGCAGGCCGGCCAGGTGGGCGCGCAGGGCGCCCGTGTCGGGCCGGGCGGTGCCCGCGGCGACGACGTAGACGGCCAGGCGGGTGTCGTCCGGTGCGGGCCGCCGCGCGACCACGGCGGCGTCGGCCACGTCCGGGTGCTCGCGCAGGGCGTGTTCGATCTCGCCCGGTTCGATCCGGAAGCCGCGCACCTTGAACTGGTCGTCGGCGCGGCCGTGGAAGTCCAGCGTGCCGTCCGGGCGGGCGGAGACGAGGTCGCCGGTGCGGTAGAGGCGTCCCGGCGCGGTGTGGTCGGTGAAGCGTTCGGTGGTGAGCTCCGGCCGGCCGAGGTAGCCGAGGGCGAGCCGGGGCCCGCCGAGCCACAACTCGCCGCGGCCGCCCGCCGGTACGGGCTCGCCGTGGGCGTCGAGGACGTGCGCGGTCGTCCCGCCGAAGGGGCGGCCGATGGGGGGTGGTCCGTCGCAGTCGGCGTCGGTGACCCGGTGGGTCGTGGCGAACGTGGTGCTCTCGGTGGGCCCGTAGCCGTTGACGAGCTCCAGCCAGGGGTGGGCCCGCAGCACGGCGCGCGCGTGCCGTGCGGAGAGCTGCTCACCGCCGGTCACGACGCCGCGCACCACGGAGAACAGGGACGAGCGGCGGTCGGCGAGGAAGTGGAACAGCGCGGTGGTCAGGAACACCACGGTCACGCCCAGGCGCTCCACGTCCCGGGTCAGGGCCTCCAGGGAGAGCCTGCCGGGGGTGGCGACCGCCACGGCCGCGCCGTTGGCGAGCGGGGCCCACACTTCGAAGGCGGAGGCGTCGAAGGTGAGCGGGGAGTGCAGGAGGACCCGGTCGCGCGGGGTGATCGTCAGGTAGTGCGGCGCGCGCACCAGGCCGTCCACGCCGCGGTGGGTGAGGGCCACGGCCTTGGGGTGCCCGGTCGAGCCCGAGGTGTACATCACGTAGGCGACGGCGTCGGGGTCGTAGGGGGCGCGGGGGACCTCGTCCGCCGCGGGTCCGGGGCCGGCGGTGCCCGCACCGGAGAGGTCCGCGCCGAAGAGGTCCGCCGGGTCGGTGCCGGAGAGGGCCAGGGCCTGCCCGGCCGGGATGCCGGCCTCCGCGAGGAGGTCCTTCTCCCCCAGGGTGAGGGTGACGTGGGCGTCGGCCAGCATCAGCCGCGTGCGGGCGCGGGGGTAGGCGGGGTCGAGGGGGACGTAGTGGCCTCCCGCCCACCAGACGGCGAGCTGGGCGACGACGACGGCCACGGAGTGCGGCAGCAGCAGTCCGACGGCGCTGCCGGGCCGCACTCCCCGGGCGCGCAGCACCCGGGCCAGCCGCTGGGCGGCGGTGAGGAGTTCGGCGTAGGTGAGGGTGGTGTCGCCGTCGGTCACGGCCAGGGACCGGGGGGCGGTGGCGGCGTGGCCGGCCAGCAGGCCGAGGACACCATCGGTGGGCGCGGGTTTTTCGTTCTGACAGTTCGTCATGGCTCAGGCGCTTCCCTTCGCGGTGGCCGTCCGGGACTCCACGAGGGCGGCCAGGCGGCGCAGGTCGGGCTGGCGCAGCAGCTCCGGGGCCCTCAGCCGTACGCCGCACTCCTCTTCGAGGGCGGCGAGGAGCCGGGCCGCGGCCAGGGAGGTGCCGCCGGAGTCGGCGAAGTTGTCGGCCGGGCCGAGGCCGGGGTTGTCGAGGAGGGCGCGGCACAGCCGCAGCACCAGTTCCTCGGTGGGCGAGCCCCCGGCGGGCGGCCCGCCGGCCGGGCGCCGGTCTTCCGCCGCCACCAGGGCGGCGCGGTCCACCTTGCCGTTGGCGTCGAGGGGGAAGGCGTCGACGTAGCGGACCACGGCCGGGACGGCCTGTGCAGGCAGCCAGTCGCGGGCGGTGTTCAGCAGCTCCGGTACGGGCGGTGCCGGCCGGCCCGGTACGGGCTGGACGAACGCGGCCAGGGCGGCGGCCCCGTCGGCACCGGTCCGCACCGCGACGACGGCCCGCCGGACGCGCGGGTCGTGTTCGAGGGCGGCCTCGACCTCGGCCGGCTCGACGCGGACCCCGCTGACCTTGACCTGGTCGTCCAGGCGGCCGAGGAATTCCAGCACGCCGTCCGCGCGCATCAGGACCCGGTCACCGCTGCGGTAGACCCGGTCGGTGCCGGTCACTCCGGGGGGCGGGGTGACGAACCGGCGGGCCGTCAGCTCCTCGTCCAGGTAGCCGGCGGCCAGGCCCGGGCCGCCGATGAGCAGTTCGCCGGGCTCGCCCCGGGGCACGACGCGCCCTGCCTCGTCGGCGACGCACACGACGGTGTCGTCGACCGGCAGGCCGATCGGCGGGGCGGTGTCGCTCCGCTCGCCGGCGGGGGCCAGGAGGTGGGCGGTGGTGATGACGGTCGCCTCCGCCGGCCCGTAGGCGTTGTCGACGCGCGCGGTGACGTCCGGGCCGGGCCACCGGCGCAGCCGGTCGCCGCCGACGGAGAGGTGGCGCAGCCGGGGCAGTTCGGGCCAGGGGCGTTCGAGGACCAGCTCCGCGAGCGGGGTCGGGAGGATGGCGACCGTCACCCCCGCCTCCCGCCACCAGTCGGTGAGGGCGGCCGGCTCCCAGCGTGCCTCCTCCGGCGGGACGCTCAGGATGCCGCCCGTGCAGAGGCCGGCCCACAGCTCCAGGACGTGCGGGTCGAAGGAGACACCGATGGACAGGCTGTGCCGGTCGCCCGGCGCCGACCGGGTGCGCTCGTGGTACCAGCGGACCCGGGCGCCGAGGGCGGCGGCGCCGACCGCGACGGCCTTGGGGGTGCCCGTCGAACCCGAGGTGAGGACCGCGTAGCAGGCGTCGGCGCGCCCCGGCCCGGCCTCGCCGGCGAAGGCGGCGACGGTGTCCGCCGCGGGCAGGGCCACGTGGTCGGCGGCGCGGTAGGCGGCGGGCAGGGCGCCGGGGGCCCCGACGAGGCAGGCGACGCCCAGCCCTTCGGTGACGGCCGCGAGGCGCCGGTCGCCGGGGCGCGGGCCGAGCGGGAGGTAGACCGCTCCGAGCCGGGCGAGGGCGATCGCGGTGGCGACCAGGGCGGCGGAGCGGTCCAGGCACACGCCGACCAGGTCGCCGGGGCGCACCCGCTCGCCCAGCGTCCGGGCGAACCGGGCGGCGAGGGCGTCCAGTTCGGCGTAGGTGAAGGTCGTTCCCGCGTCCTCGACGGCGGGCGCGTCGGGGGTGTGCCGCACCCAGTGGTCGTAGCGGGCGAGGACGTCCCAGGCGGGGCTGCCGGTGCGGCCGTACGCGACGCTGAGGGTGTCCGTGCCGTCCGGTGCCGGCGGACGTGCCTCGTTCAGTGCAGTGGTCATGATTCCTCGGTCAAGGTGTGCCGCGCGGTGCGCGGAAGTCGTGGTGGACGTGCGGGGGCGGCGGAAGGGGGCTCAGCCCAGGCCCATGGACCGGGCGATGATCACCTTCTGGATCTCCGACGTCCCTTCGATGATCGTCATCATCCGGACATACCGGTAGAGGTATTCCAGGGGGTGGCCGCGGACCCAGCCGGTGGCGCCGTGGACCTGAAGGGACCGGTCCACGACGCGGATCGCGGTCTGCGAGGCGGTCAGTTTCGCCAGGGCCGCGTTCTCGGGCGTCTCCACGCCGTCGTCGACGAGCCGCGCGCAGGCCAGGGTCAGCAGCTTGGCCGCCTCGATCTCGGCCCGGCTGCTCACCAGGTGCTCCTGGACGTGCTGGTAGGCGCCGATCCGCTCCCCGAACGCCCGCCGCTCCCGGGCGTGTTCGACGCCCAGGCGCAGGGCGTGCTCGGCGACGCCGTTGCACTGGGCGGCGACGACGAGGCGGCCCCGGGAGAGGCTGTCGATGCCGTTGCCCAGGGCGGCGCCGATGCCCTTCTCGCCGCCGACGACGGCGTCGGCGGGCACCCGCACCTCGTCCAGCAGCAGCTCCGAGAGGGGTTCGCCGGACATGCCGTCGTAGCGCTGGCCGATGCGCAGCCGCGGGTTGTCCATGGGGACGAGGAAGGCGGTCGCCCCGCCCGCGCCGTCGTCGGTGGTGGCGACCACGATGGCGAAGTCGGCGTGTCCGGCGTTGCTCACGAAGGTCTTGCGGCCGGAGAGCACCCAGTCGCCGTCCTGCTGCCGGGTGGCGGTGGTCGTGAGGTGGAAGGCGTCCGACCCGGCGTTCGGCTCGGTCAGCGCCAGGCAGCGCGTCGCCTCGCCCCGGACCAGGGGCTTCAGGTACCGCTCGATCTGTTCCTCGGTGCCCTGGCGCAGCAGCGGGCTGGGGCCGTCGGACCCGGCCAGGGCGTAGGGGGCCAGCGGGCAGCCGCTGCGCCCGGCGGCGTGGTGCAGCAGCACCACGGCCGTGAACGGCATGCCGGAGCCGCCGAGTTCCTCGGGGTGGTCGCCGGCGTAGAAGCCGAGCCCGGCGGAGCGGGTGCGGACGTAGGCGCGCAGGTCTGCGGGGGGCTGGTCCGTGGCCTCGGGGAGTTCGGCGGCCAGGGGGACGAGCTCGCGGCGGATGAACGACTCGAAGGAGTCGACGAGTTCGCGGTGGCCGGTCTCCAGGACGGAGGAGGGTGCGGTGCTCATCGGGCCACCTCCCCCAGGGCGCGGGCCTGGTCGGCGAGGACGGGGTTCTGGAAGAGGACGCGCAGGGCCGGGCGCTGGCCGAGGCGGGGCTCCAGCCACGCGGCGAGCTGGGCGGCCAGCAGGGAGTGGCCGCCCACCTGGAAGAAGTGGGAGTCGGGGGCGAAGCGGTCGTGGCCGAGCACCTCCCGCCAGCCCTCGGCCAGGAGGGCGACGGCCGGGTCCTGGTCCTCGGTGGCCTGCGGTCCGGCGGCGTCGGCCCCGGGCAGGGCGGCCGCGGCGGCGGCCAGGGCGGTGCGGTGCGGTTTGCCGCCGGGCAGGGTCGGCATGGCGTCGAGGCGGATCCACCGGGCGGGGACGAGCGCGGTGGGCAGCCGCTGGGACAGGGCCGTGTGCAGGGCCTGCTGGTCGGGTTCGGCGCCGCCTTCGAGGAAGCCGATCAGGCGGGGGCCGCCGGGGGCCTTCTCGTCGAGGACGACCGCGCAGGAGCGCCCGCCGAGCTCGTGGGAGGCGGCTGCCTCGATCTCCTCCAGTTCGATGCGGTAGCCGCGCAGTTTGATCTGGTTGTCGCGGCGGCCGAGGAAGTGCACGAGGCCGTCCGGGCCCCGGTGGCCGAGGTCGCCGGTGCGGTAGACGCGCGCTCCGCCGAGGGCCGGCACGGCTACGAAGCGTTCGGCGGTGGTGTCGTCGGCGTGGAGGTAGCCGTCGGCCAGGCCCGCGCCGGCGAGGGCGAGTTCGCCGACGGCGCCGTCCGGCAGGGGCCGCAAGCCCGGGTCCAGGACGTGGACGCGCACGCCGGGGAGCTCGGTGCCCAGGGGCACCTCGGTGCCGTCGGCGAGCGCGGCGCGGTCCAGCTCGTGGACGGTGGACGTGATGGTCGCCTCGGTCACGCCGTAGGCGTTGAGGACGGTGGCGTCCGTGGCGCCGAGCAGCTCGCGGAGGGCGTCGGCGGGCAGCCGTTCGCCGCCGAGGACCAGCAGCCGGGGGCTCCAGCGGCCGTCGCCCAGCGCCTCGCACAGCTCCTGGCGCACCGCGAGGAGGTAGCTCGTCGGCAGGTTGGCGACGGTGACCCGGCGGGACGCCAGCACGGCGACGAGCTCCGTGCCGGTCGGCACCTCCCGCTGCGGGACGACGAGGGTGGCCCCGGCCAGCAGCGAGGGCAGCACCTCCTCCAGTGCGACGTCGAACGAGGGCTGGGCGAAGAGCAGCACCCGGTCCTCGGTGGTCAGCGCGAAGCGCGCGGCCACGGCGGTGGCGTGGTGGGCCAGCGCGGCCCGGCCGACGACGACGGGCTTGGGCAGCCCGGTGGAGCCGGAGGTGTGGATGACGTAGGCGGCCCCGGCCAGGCGCCCGGCCGGTTCGGCGGCGGGGAAGGCGGGCCCGTCGAGCAGGGCCAGGGGCAGCCCCTCGGCGGGCAGGGCGAGGGCGCTGTCCCGGGTGGCCAGGACGAGCGCCGGGCGCAGCCGGTGCAGGAGCGTCTCCAGGCGCGCGGCGGGGTCGTTGGGCGACAGGGGGCAGTAGACGGCGCCCAGGCGCAGGCAGGCGAGGAGGGTGACCAGGGTGTCGACGCCGCGCGGGAGCACGGCGGCCACCGGCTGCCCCTCGGTCACGCCCGCCGCGCGCAGCTTTCCGGCGAGCGCGTCGACCTGCTGGTCGAGCTCTCCGAAGGTGATCGTCCGGGCTCCGCTGACGACGGCGGCGCGTCCCGCTTCCTGCCCGGCCAGGGGGTTCAGGGCCGATTCGGGGGCGATCGCGGGCGCGGCCGGGCGGGCGGGCTGCGGCTGGGGGGCGAGGGAGGCGAGCGGGGTGGCGGGGGCGTCGAGGTAGGCGCGCAGGAGGTCCAGGAAGCGGTCCGCCAACAGCCGTGCGGTGTCCTCCGTGAACAGGTCCCGGTCGTAGTCCCACACCAGCGTCATGCCCGCCGGGCCCTGCCGCGGGCCGACGACGCGCCGGTCGTCGGGGAGCAGGACGAGGTCGAGGTCGAAGCGGGTGGTGCCGGTGTTGAACCCCTCGTACAGCGAGACCTCCAGGCCCGGTACCTCGACCTCGGGGAGGGTGGCGTCGTGGGCGCTGAACATGACGTTGAACAGGGGGTTGTCGGCGCCGGTGGTGTGCAGTCCCAGGGCGCGGGTGAGGACCTGGACCGGTACGTCCTGGTGCGGCAGGGCGCGGATGAGGCTGTCGGTGACCTCGTCGACCACGGCGTCGGCCCCCGCCTCGGGGTCGAGGCGCAGGCGCAGGGGGATGGTGTTGACGAACATGCCGGTGGTCTGCTCGAAGCCCTCGGGGCGGTTGCCGACCGCGGTGCCGATGACGAGGTCGGCGTGTCCGCTGTGGCGGCGCAGGAGTTCGGCGAACAGCGCGAGCAGGGTGGAGAAGGGGGTGTGTCCCTGAGCGCGGCTGTGGGCGCGTAGCCGCTCGGCGAGGTCGGCGCCGATGGGCCGGCGCAGCTGGCCGCCCGCGTGGCGGCGCCGGGCGCCGGGCCGGGCGAGGCCGGGCAGGGGCACGTCGAAGGACGCGTCGTCGAGCTCGCGCTGCCAGTAGGCCAGACCGGCCTCCCGCTGCCGGCCGGCGGCGGCCCGTACGTGCTCCTCGTAAGAGCGGGCCGGGGGGAGTTCGGCCGTTTCGCCGAGCACGCGGGCGCGGTAGACGGTGAACACGTCGCGCAGCAGGATCGCGAAGGAGTGCCCGTCGTGGATGAGGTGGTGCTCGACGTGGACGATCCGGTGGTGGCCCTCGCCCAGGCGCACCAGGCACCAGCGCAGCAGGGGGGCCTCGTAGACGTCGAGGGGCGTCTCGGCCTCGGTCCTCAGCAGCCGGTCGAAGGCGGCGCCGGGGTCGGGCTCGCCCCGGAGGTCCACCGTCCGCAGGCGGGGGGCGCACTCCTCGCGCACCCGCTGGCCGGGCAGGGCTTCGGCGGTGGCGACGAGTTCGAGCCGCAGCCCGGGGTGGCGCGCCAGGGCGGTGGCGAGCCCTTCGGTCAGGGCGTCCTCGTCGAGGGTGCCCCAGAGGTCGATGGTGGCGGTGAAGTTGTAGGCGCGACTGCCGGGCAGCATCTGCTCGTGCAGCCAGACGATCTCCTGGGAGGAGGAGAGCGGGAACATGGTCGAACCCTTCCGTGAGGTGGTGGAGGGGCCGGTGTCCCGCGGGGGGTGGTGGCGGGAACCGGGTGGTGCGGAAAGCGGTGTCAGCCCACCGGTACGGCGGTCGCCGTGTGGGTGCGCAAGGTGGCGAGCAGGGTGTCGAAGGCGTGCTCGGCGAGGTGGTCGGCGAAGCGGTTCCGGTCCCAGGCCATCCGTACGAGGAGGTCGGACCCGTAGGAGACGGACACGGCGAACGGGGCCTGGAGCGGGCGGCCGTCGAGGTGCGTCTCGCACCCGGTGGCGTCGCCGAGCCGCAGCGGCGGCCGGTGGGTGAGGTCTTCGAAGGTGAGCAGGCCGTCGAGCCGCCCGGGCCAGGCCGCGCCCGCCGTGCGGGCGGCGTGGACGACCTCGTCGAAGGGGGTGTCCGCGTGGTCGAGGTCGTCCCACCAGGAGGTGGTCCGCTCGGTGAGCCCCTCGGCGGTGGCGGGGTGGAGGACGGTGTTGAGGAAGCAACCCAGGGCGGGGGGCGCCCCGGCGGGCCGGCCGCCCCACGGGTAGCCCAGGGGCGGGACGAGGTCCGCTCCGTGGAGGGTGCGCGCGGCGGCGGCGCAGGCGTCGAGGAGGACGGGGAAGGCGGTGGCCCGGGAGTCGTCCGTCGCGAGGGGCAGCCGGTGCCGGGCGGCGCCGGTGCCCGTGCCGGAGCCGGCCGGGCGGGGTGCGGGGGCCGGGCGGAGGGCGGCGGCCCGCGCGGACCAGTAGGCGAGGGAGCCGGGGCCCGACGCGCGGGCCTCCGCGGCGAGTTGCAGGTGGACGGCCTCGCGGTAGGAGTCCAGTTCGCCGGCCGCGCGGACCGCGGTGACGTCCCCCGGGCCGAGGGCGTCGCGGTAGGCGTCGGTGAGCCCGGCCAGGACGCGGCCGAGGGACGCCTCGTCGCAGGCCGCGTGGTCCATGGCGACGGCCAGGATCTCCCGGCCCTCGGCGCCCGCGGTTTCCGCGGCGAGGAACAGCCGCAGGGGCGGGCCCTCGGCGGGCCAGTCGGCGAGGGTGCGGCGCAGGGCGTCGGCCGCGCTCTCGCCGGGGCGCGGTACCACCCGGTCCGCCCGGGGCCCGGCGTCGGCGGCGCGCAAGGCCGGGACGCCGCGCACGGTCACGGGGCGGGCCCGCAGGGCGGGGTGCAGGGCGGCGAGGTACCCGGCGGCGGACCGGAGGCGGCTCAGGTCGACGGAGCCGCGGGGGAAGGTGAAGAAGAGGGGGACGACGGCGGCGCGCCCGCTCGGGTCCATGCGCCGGGCGAGCAGAAACCTGCGCTGCGCGCCGGTGACGGGGAGCAGCTCGCCGGCGGTCCCGGCGACGTCGCGGAAGCGGTCGAGGTACTGGGTGGTGATGGTGCGGTGCTGCACGGGTTCCTCCGGACGCACGGGTGGCGTGAGGGCTGGTGGGCGGCGTGGTGGCGGCTCAGACCGCGGCGGGCGCGGGGAGGTCCCGCAGGCGCCGCAGCGGGGACAGCAGAAGGGGGACCGGCACGAGGAGGAAGCCCGCCGCGCAGACCCAGACCGCGGCCCGGGGCCCGGCGGCCCCCGCCACGGCCCCGCCGAGCAGGGCGCCCAGCGGCATGGTGCCCCAGACCATGAAGCGCAGGGTGGCGTTCATCCGCCCGAGGAGCCGCGGGGGGCAGAGCAGCTGCCGGAAGCTCACCTGGGCGACGTTGTAGACGACGGCGCCGAAGAAGACGGCGGCGGAGGCGACGGCGAACCAGACGGCCGCGGGTCCGCGTCCGGCCAGGGGCCACAGGACGGCGAACGGGCCGGTGGCGACGGGGGCCAGCCAGATGGTCCGGGCCTGGCCGACGGCGCGGGCGATCGGGCCCGCGCACAGCGCGCCCGCCAGGCCGCCGACGGCCGAGGCGGAGAGCATCAGGCCGAGGACGCCGGGCGGCAGGTCCAGGACGCGCACCAGGAACACCGTCTGCACGGACAGGAGCATGGCGGAGAAGAAGTTCGCGACCCCGGTGGCGGCGGCGATCACGCGGAGCACCGGGTGCCGGAGCACGAACGCGAGCCCCTCGGCGACCTGGGAGCGCAGCGGGGTGCCCGGGGTGGGCTCGGGGGGTGCCTCGCGGGTGCGGATGCCGCGCAGGAAGAGGGCGGAGACGAGGTAGCCGACGGCGTCGGCGAGGAGGGCGAAGGGCGCGCCGAGGATCTGCACCAGCGCGCCGCCCAGGCCCGGGCCGGCCACCTGCGCGGAGGAACGGGCGGTCTCCAGCGCGCCGTTGCCCGCCACGAGCCCTTCCCGGGGCAGGAGGGCGGGCAGGTAGCTCTGGTGGGCGACGTCGAAGAAGACGGTGGCCATGCCGGTGATCAGGGCGACGAGGTAGAGCTGGGTCATCGTCAGCAGGCCGGCCCAGGCGGCGAGGGGCAGGCTCACCATCGCCGCGGCGCGCACGAGGTCGGCGCGGATGAGCACGGGCAGGCGCCGCATGCGGTCCACCCACGCGCCGGCGGGCAGGCCGATCAGCAGGAACGCGGCGGTCTCGGCGGCGGTCAGCAACGCGACCTCGGGTGCCGACGCCCGGAGTTCGACGACGGCGACCAAGGGCAGGGCCACCAGGGTCACTTGTGTACCGACCTGGCTGACGGTGGCCCCGGACAGGAGTAATCGGAAATCTCGGTTCCGTAAGGGGCTGGTCCCCTTGTACTGCTGCGTTACGGACATTTGGCAAACATTTGACTATGTGGGCGGTTAAGTCAAAGCCAGCGGAGCTATCTGGACAGACTCGATCATTTCGCGAACAGCACCCCTCTCAAGATCTGCCACGCATCCCGCACCCGGAGGGTCGCCGCAAGGTGGTGGCCTGCGACGGAAGGGGCACCCGTGATCTTTATTCGTCGCGGGGGCGATTCGCTCGAACGTCCGATAATCGATGCTCTGTTCCTGACAATCGGTGCCTGAGGGAGGCCATGAGGCCGAAGCGGCCCCGCCCGTGCCCGGCTTGACGGCGGGCGAGCCGTCAGGGCGGTCCGGGCTCGCGCCGGGCCGGCTCGCGCTCCGGGGCGGCGGTCTCGGTACCGGACGGGACGCACCAGGTGGCCACCAGCGCCAGCACCAGCAGCCCGGCGCAGACATAACCGGCCAGGGCGACGCCGGCGGCCATCGCCTCACGGGCGGCGTCGGCGGCCGTCGCGGTGCGCGGGTCGGCCGCGAGGGCGGGGATCACCGATCCGGCGCTCTCCGTCACCACCTGCCCGAGCCGTCCGGCCTCCGCCGCCGGGAGACCGGCGTCCGCGAGGCGGTCCCGCACCCCGGAGGTGAGCGTGCTGAAGAACAGGGTGGTGAGCAGGGCGATGCCGAGCGCGGAACCCAGCTCGCGGGCCGCGCTCTGGATGCCCGAGCCCTGCCCGGCGCTCCGGGCGGGCACGTCCGCGAGGACGATGCTGGTGACGTGCGCCGTGGCGAATCCGACGCCGACGCCGTACCCGAACAGCGCGACCGCGATCAGCCACCAGGAGCTGTCGGTAGCGGCGATCAGCCCCAGTGCCGCGAGTCCGGCGGCCTCCACGAGCAGGCCGATCCGCACCTGTACGGCCGCCGGGACCGAGGCGGCCATCGAGAAGCTCACGCCGCTCGCGAAGAAGCTGCCCACGGCGACGGCGGCGAGCGCGAGACCCGCCTGGAACGCGCTGTAGCCCAGGGCGAACTGAAGCCACAGCGGCAGCACCGCGATGATGCCGAACTCGCCGAGGCCGACGACCACCGTCACGATGTTGCCGTTGCGGAACGAGGGGATGGCGAACAGCCGTACGTCCATCAGCGGCTCCTCTCCCGCGCGGCCGAGCGCCGCCTGCCGGCGCCAGAACGCGAAGAGGGCCGACGCCGCCACGGCGAACGCGACGAGGACCGGGGAAGGGCCGCCGCTCCACGACAGACCGCCGACGGTCAGCGGCTCGGTGGTGAACAGCCAGCCGTAGGTGCGCCCTTCGATCAGCGCGACCGCCAGCAGCCCCAGCCCGGCCGCCGACAGCAGCGCGCCCCGGACGTCGACACGGCCCCGGGTGCGGGGGGAGGTGGGCAGGTGGAGCAGGGTCCCGGCCATGATCAGGGCGACGAGGGGGATGTTGACGCCGAACGCCCAGCGCCAGGAGAAGTCCGCGAGCCAGCCGCTCAGCAGCGGGCCGGCGGCCGCGGCGGCGCCGATGGTCGACCCCCAGACGGCGAACGCCCGGGCCCGGGCCGTGCCGGTGAACGCCGCGTTGACCAGGGCCAGGGACGTCGGCAGGACCATGGCGCCGCCGACGCCCTGCAGGAACCGCGCCGCGATCAGCAGGCCGCCGTCGGGCGCGGCGGCGGCCAGCAGGCTCGTCGCGCCGAAGACGGCCAGGCCGATCAGGAAGACCCTGCGGGCGCCGTGCAGGTCACTGAGGCGTCCGGCGAGCAGGAGCAGCGCGGCGAAGGCGATGGCGTAGGACTCCTGGAACCACTGGGCTCCCGCCGAGCCGATCGCGAGGTCCTCGACGACGGGGGCGAGGATCACGTTGACGATCGTGAAGTCGACCACGATCAGGGCCACGCCCAGCGATACGGCGATGACGCCCCACCACTGGCGCGGGGAAGGGGAGGGTGCGACGCCGCTCAAGGTACCTCCACGGGGATACATCTTCACCATAAAGCCCTTTCGGGGCGGCATGGGGCCAACCGCCTCGAACCGTCCGGCCACAGCGTCCGCACCCGCGCGCACCGACCGCCGGATCGTCACGCGGCGCAGCAGCCGCCAGGTCAGACCGCTGGACGCGCTGCTCACCGACGCGTACGGAAAGCTCCGCCCCCGGCCGGCCTCCCGCACCGGACGACGACTGAATTCGCCAGGCGTGAGCGGCGCTTCGCAGGGCACACGCCTGTTCGGAGGTGGATGACATGGTTCCCTTGCTTCTGGTTCTGCTCCTCGCCCTGCTCCTCTTCGGGGCCGGCTTCGCGGTGAAGGTCCTGTGGTGGGTGGCGGTCGTGGTCCTCGTGGTCTGGCTCCTCGGCTTCGTCGCACGCTCCACCGGCCCCAGCGGTGGACGCGGTCGCTGGTACCGATGGTGACCTGACCCGACCGGCCGCCCGGGCCGGGCCGTCCCCCCACGGGGCGGCCCGGCCCGCTCGCGCGATGCCACCGGGCCGTTTACCGTGCGGCCCGCCTGGTAAGGGTGCGCTGATGGATGTTCACGAGTCGGTGCTCCAACTCATCGGCGGCACCCCCCTGGTGCGCCTGCGCACCCCCGCCGGCGGCTCCGCGGCCGTCTACGCCAAGGTGGAGTTCGCGAGCGCCGGCGGCAGTTCCAAGGACCGGATCGGTCTCCGCATGATCGAGAAGGCGGAACGGGACGGACTGCTGTCCCCGGGCGGGACCGTCGTCGAGGCCACGTCCGGCAACACCGGCATCGCTGTCGCCATGGTGGCCGCGCGGAAGGGCTACCGCGCCGTCGTGGTCGTCTCGGACCGGATCAGCCGGGAGAAGCTCGCCATGCTGCGGGCCTTCGGCGCCGAGGTGGTGGTCTGTCCCGGCGGGCTGCCGCGCGAGCACCCGGATCACCCGGTCAACGCCGCGGCGCGGATCGCGGAGGAGACACCGGGAGCCTGGCTCGCCGCCCAGTACGACAACCCGGCCAACCCCGAGGCGCACTACCTGACCACGGGCCCGGAGATCTGGCGGCAGACCGGCGGACGGGTCACCCATCTGGTGTCCTGTGTCGGCACCGGCGGCACGATCAGCGGCGCCGGCCGCTACCTCAAGGAGGTCAGCGGCGGCACTGTCGAGGTGGTCGGCGCCGACCCCGCGTCCTCCGTCTACTCCGGCGGCGACGGCCGCCCGTACTTCATCGAGGCCGCCGGGCACTTCCGCCACCCCGAGACCGTCGACGACCCCTGGCCGAGCTCCTATCACCAGGACGTCGTCGACCGCGTCCTGCCGGTCACGGACCGGGATGCGCTGTTGTCGATCCGCCGGCTGGCGCGCGAGGAGGGGCTGCTCGCCGGCGGGTCCTCCGGCACGGCGCTGGCCGCGGCCCTGCGCGTCGGCGCCGCCGCGGGCCCGGGCGCCGTCGTGGTCGTCGTCCTCCCGGACTCCGGCAGGCACTACCTCTCCAAGTACTTCGACGACGCCTGGATGCTGCGCATGGGTTTCCTCGACGGCGACGAGGACGGCACCCGGCTGGCGGACACCGTCACGACGGACGAGAGCGCCCCGCCACTGCCGTACCTCCCCGCGCGCACCACGGTCGCCGACGCCCTGGCGGCCCTCCGCGCCGGGCGGGACGGCGACGCCCCCGCCGTGCTGCCGACCGGACCGTGCCCGGTGGGCCCCGGCCGGCGTCCCACCGCCCCCGAGCTGACGGGGTCGGTGACCCTGGAGGGCCTGGAAGCGGCGGTGCGGGACGGCGGCACCACCCTGACCGCCGCCGTCGGGGAGCGGCCCGGGCCGCCCCTGCCGCACTTCGGCTACGGCGAGCCGGCCTCCGCGGTCCTCGCCGAACTGGACGGGTGCGGGCAGGACACGGCCGTCGTCCTGCGCGACGGGCAGGCGATGGCCCTGATCACCTCGTCCCGCCTGCGGGCCGCCCTGGCGGGCCTCCCCTCGCCACCGCGGGCCCCGGCCACGCGCTGAGCCGTCCGGGCCGCCCCGGGGAACCCGCGAAGGGGGGAAGACCGGGGCCCGTCCGCTGAGGCATGATCACTAAGGCGGTCCCGGGAGCCTCTTCCGGCCCCGGCCCCTCGCCAGGGGTCCGCCTCCCCGTCCGCCCAGCCGGTCCCGACCCGAGGAACGCCATGAACTTCACCGACCGCCGTGTCGTCATCACCGGAGCCGGCCGCGACTTCGGCCGCGCGCTCGCCCACCACTTCGCCGGCCTCGGAGCCGAGGTCTTCCTCACCGCGCGCACCCTGGAGGCGGCCGAGCGCACCCGCGCCGAAATAGCCGGGCGCGGCCACGACCGGGTGCACGCCTTCGCCTGCGACCTGTCCGACCCCGCCTCGGTCCGCGCGTTCGCCGGCGCGCTCGGCCGGAGCACCGGCCACATCGACGTCCTCGTCAACAACGCGGCCCGCTGGCTGGAGGGACCCGACCTCCTGTCGGTCACCGACGAGGACGTGGTGGACACCCTCGCCTCGGGCGGCACCGGCACCGTCCTCGTGACGAAGAACCTGCTGCCGCTGCTGCTGGCCTCACCGCACCCCGACATCGTCACGATGGTGTCCAACTGCGGGGTTCCCGGCACCCGGCACGCCGTCGCGCACGAGGCGTACTACGCCGCCAAGCACGCCCAGCGGGGCTTCACCGAAGCCCTCTCGCACCGGCTGCGCCCCCAGGGCGTCCGCGTGATCTCCCTTTTCCCGCCGGACTTCGACAGCAGCCGCGACCCCCTGTCCCCGGAGTGGGACGCCGCCCCGCGCGGCGCCGGGGACCCGCTCACCGCGCAGTCGGTGCTGGACTGCGTCACCTTCGCGATCGGGCAGCCGCGGGACTGCTACATCAGCGCCTTCCACTTCGAGTCGATGAGCCCGGCCGCCCCGGGCGGCGCCCCGCTGTCCTGAGGCCCCGCCGGGCGGTCACCCGCCCGGCCGGCCCCCCAGCAGGTCGAGGAGGTCGTCGGCGTGTTCCTCTTCCTCCTCCAGGATCGACTCCAGCAGACGCCGCGTGGTCGGGTCGCCGTCGCCCAGCCAGCGCACGATCTCCTGGTAGCCGGCGATGACGATCCGTTCGGCGAGCAGGTTGTCGCGCAGCATCGCCGCCAGGTCCTCCGGCGACGGGGTGGTGTAGTCGGTGTGGGCCCGCCGGGCGAGCGTCGCCGGGTCGAAGTCGGGTTCGCCGCCGAGCTGGGAGACCCGTTCGGCGGCCCGCAGGGCGTGCTGCATCTCCTGCGCCGCGTGCTCGGTGAACTCCGACGCCACCTGCGCCCGGTCGATGCCGGTCGCCGAGATGGCGTGACGGGTGTAGCGCAGCCAGCACACCACCTCCGTGGCGATCACGTCGTTGAGGACGGCGACCACCCGTTCCCGGTCGAGCCCGTAGGAGTCGGTGACGGGCCCTTCCTCCATCTTCCGCCGCGCGTCCTCGCGGATCCTGGTGGTGTCCAGCACGAAGTCGTCGCCCATGCCCGGCCCTCTCCCGTCCGTGGCCCCGCCCGCGGGAGCCCTCGGACGCAAGAGGTTCCCCGCGCGGCGGCCCGCACCACACGAGCGGGCCCAAGTTGACCGGTTCGCCCCAGCCGGCACCGCGCCCGCCCCGGCCCGCTCCGCCGCCCCAAACCCCTCCGGGGCACATTTGGGGTGTGAAGTCCTCCACACCACGGGAGACCCGCACACCGGTATGCGGTGGCCACCGGGGGCAAAGCGGCCCTCCATGACCTCTCCACACCTGACCACGACCGGGCTCCCCGACACGATCACCGCCTGTCTGTTCGATCTCGACGGTGTCATCACCAAGACCGCCGTCGTCCACACCGCCGCGTGGAAGGAGATGTTCGACGACTTCCTGCGCCGCCGTGACGGCGCGGGCTTCCGGCCCTTCGACCCCGTCGCCGATTACAGCCGGTACGTCGACGGGCGGCCGCGCGCCGACGGCGTGCGCACGTTCCTCGCCTCACGGGACATCGATCTGCCGGAGGGCGCCCCCGGCGACCCCCCGGAGCGCGAGACGGTGCACGGCCTGGGGAACCGCAAGAACGAGCTGCTGCTCCGGCGGATCCGTGACGACGGCGTCGAGGCGTACCCGGGATCCGTCCGCTACCTGGCGGCCGTGCGGGAGGCGGGGCTGCGGACCGCCGTGGTCTCCTCCAGCGCCAACTGCCGCGACGTGCTGCGGTCCGTCGGCCTGGAAGACCACTTCGACGTGCGGATCGACGGCGTGGTCAGCGCCGAGCGGGGCCTGCCGGGCAAACCCCGCCCGGACACCTTCCTCGCCGCGGCCCGCGACCTGGGGGTCGAGCCCGGGCAGGCGGCCGTCTTCGAGGACGCCCTCGCCGGCATGGACGCCGGCCGGGCCGGCCGCTTCGGGTACGTCGTCGGCGTCGACCGGACCGGCCAGGCGGCCGCCCTGCGCGAGCACGGCGCGGACACCGTCGTCACCGACCTCGCCGCACTGGAGGGCCGCGCGTGATCACCCACTCCTCCTACGCCGTCGAGCCGTGGACCCTGCGCGAGTCCCGGCTGAACCTGGACGTGCTGCCCCAGAGCGAGTCCGTGTTCTCCCTGTCCAACGGCCATGTGGGCTGGCGCGGCAACCTCGACGAGGGAGAGCCGCACGGCCTGCCCGGCTCCTACCTCAACGGGGTGCACGAACTCCACCCGCTGCCCTACGCCGAGGCGGGGTACGGCTACCCCGCCTCGGGGCAGTCCGTCATCAACGTCACCAACGGCAAGCTGATCCGGCTGCTCGTCGACGACGAGCCCTTCGACCTGCGCTACGGGCGGGTCCACTCCCACGAGCGCACCCTCGACCTGCGGACCGGGCTGCTGCACCGCACCTGCGAGTGGACCTCCCCGGCCGGCCGCCGGGTGCGGGTGCGCTCCACCCGCCTGGTCTCCTTCACCCAGCGGTCCGTCGCCGCCGTCGCCTACGAGGTCCAGCCGCTGGACGGGCCGGCCCGGGTCGTCGTCCAGTCCGAACTCGTCGCCAACGAACAGCTCCCGGCCGGCTCCGGCGACCCCCGGGCCGCGGCGGCGCCGGCGTCCCCGCTGGAGCCGGAGGAGCACTTCGCCTCGGACACCCGGCTGCGGCTGGTGCACCGCACCCGGCGCAGCGGCCTGCGCGTGGCGGCCGCCGCGCACCACACGGTGACGGGCCCGGACGGCACCAGCACCTCCGGCGAGAGCGGGGAGGACGTCAGTCGGCTCACGGTCACCTCGGAGCTGGCGGCCGGGCAGACGCTGCGGCTGGAGAAGCTGGTCGCCTACGGCTGGTCGGGCGTCCGCTCCCTGCCCGCCGTGCGCGACCAGGTGGACGCCGCGCTGGCCGGCGCGGCCGACACGGGCTGGCGGGGGCTGGCCGACGGGCAGCGCGCCTTCCTCGACGACTTCTGGGCCCGCGCCGACGTCGAGGTCGACGGCGACGCGCAGATCCAGCAGGCCGTGCGGTTCGCGCTCTTCCACGTGCTCCAGGCCGGCGCCCGGGCCGAGCGGCGCGCCATCCCGGCGAAGGGCCTGACGGGCTCCGGCTACGACGGCCACTCCTTCTGGGACACCGAGAGCTTCGTGCTGCCGCTGCTCACCTACACCTCGCCGGAGGCCGTGGCGGAGGCGCTGCGCTGGCGGCAGAGCACCCTGCCGGCCGCGCGGGAGCGGGCCGGGCAGCTGGGGCTGCGCGGGGCGGCCTTCCCCTGGCGGACCGTCGACGGCGCGGAGTGCTCGGCCTACTGGCCGGCCGGCACCGCCGCGTTCCACGTGAACGCCGACATCGCCGACGCCGTCGTCCGGTACACGGAGGCCACCGGCGACGAGGAGTTCGAGCGGGAGACCGGCGTGGAACTGCTGGTGGAGACCGCCCGGCTGTGGATGTCGCTCGGCCACCACGACCCGCACGGGACCTTCCACCTCGACGGGGTGACCGGGCCCGACGAGTACAGCGCGGTCGCGGACGACAACCTCTACACCAATGTGATGGCCCAGCAGAACCTGCGGGCCGCCGCCGACGCGGCGGGGCGCCACCCGCGGGCCGCGGCCGCGCTGGGGGCCGGCGACGAGGAGAGCGCCGCCTGGCGGGACGCCGCCGCGACGATGGCCATGCCGTACAACGACAAGCTGGGCGTCCACGAGCAGTCCGCCGGGTTCACCGGCCACCAGGTCTGGGACTTCGCCGGCACCCGGCCCGACCAGTACCCCCTGCTGCTGCACTTCCCCTACTTCGACCTGTACCGCAAGCAGGTGGTCAAGCAGGCCGACCTCGTCCTCGCGATGTACAAGCGCGGTGACGCCTTCACCGCGGCGCAGAAGGCCCGCAACTTCGCCTACTACGAGGCGCTGACGGTCCGGGACTCCTCACTGTCCGCGTGCTGCCAGGCGGTGATGGCCGCCGAAGTGGGGCACCTCAACCTCGCCCACGCCTACCTGGGCGAGGCGGCCCTGATGGATCTGGAGGACCTGGAGAACAACACGCGCGACGGGCTGCACATCGCCTCGCTCGCCGGGACGTGGCTCGCCCTCGTCGCGGGCTTCGGCGGGATGCGGCACGCCGGCGGCGTCCTGAGCTTCGCGCCGAAACTGCCCGAGAAGCTGACCCGGCTGGCCTTCAGCGTCCAGGTCCGGGGCCGCCGGCTGCGCGTGGAGGTGGCCGGAACCTCCGCCACCTACACGCTGGTGGAGGGCGAGCCGCTCGAACTCCGCCACGAGGACCGGCCGGTGACCGTCGCCCGGGACCGGCCCGTCACCTGCCCGGTCGTCCTGCCGGAGCCCCGCCCGGAGCCGGAGCAGCCGCCGGGCCGGCGGCCGGAACCCCGGAGCTGACACGAGAACGGCCGGGTGCCGCCGCGGCCACGGGGGCACCCGGCACCCGCCGGGGCGAAGGGCTCAGCCGGCGCGGACGACGAGGGCGTACTCGCCCAGCCCGATCAGGCGGTCGCCGGGGACGGCACCGCGGGTGGTGTGGACGGTGTCGATGCGGCCGGTCACGGGGTCGAAGGCCACGTCCTCGACCGTGCCGTGTTCCTCGCCCCCGTCCGTCAGCACCCGGCTGCCCAGGACCTCGGCGCGGACCGGGGCGGGCTCGGGGTGCGCGGCGACGGCGGAGTGGACGATGACGGCGTCGGGCCCGACCGCCCGCACCCGGCTCCAGGGCAGAGCACCGGGGCCGCCGGACCTGCCACCGGACAGGAAGAGGTGGCCGACCCGCCGGTCGGTGGCATCGACCGTCAGGGCTTTGACCGTGCCCAGCTCGGCCGCCTCCTCGGCGGTGACGACCGGCAGGCCGCGGGTACGGGAGAAGAGCATCACCACGGGTTCCCCTTTACCGGCCGGCCCCGCCCGGCGCTCTGCCGGGCGCGGAAGAGCTCGACCTGCGCGGTGAAACCGGGCAGGTCCTCGGCGGTGAAGCCGCCGGCGTCCGCCGGGACGACGAGGGCCTCACCGGAGACGGCCAGGGCTTCGCCGCGGGGGATGAAGACGCTGCGCCCCCGGTGGTCGAGCGGTTCGGCGGCGTCGATGCGGAAGCCGACGACGCGGCCGCCGCCGTCGACGACGGCGTCGAGGACGGTGCCGATCTCCGTGCCGTCGTCCGTGAGGACCCGCACCCCCAGGACCACACCGTGGGACGCCTCACCGGAGGCGACGACGGCGGCGGACTCGGCCAGCACCTCCCGGCCGGGGATCAGCACGGCGTGCGGGCCCACGGCGTGCACCCCCGACCAGGGCAGGCTCTGTTTGAGCGGGCCGGCCAGCAGGCCGAGACCGTTGAGGGTGAAGCCGGTGACCTGCCCGGCCGGACCGTCGAAGACGGTGTCCTTGATCCGGGCGACGGCCTCCCCGCCGAGCGTCACCACCGGCCGTTTGGCCAGCGCGGAGGCGAGCGTCAGGGTGCTGCTCACGGTGTCCCTCCCCCGGTGCCGGGCCGGCGTCCGCGCTGCACCGCGATGACGGTGCCGGCCCGCCGGCGCGCCTGTATCCCTGCTGTCACGGCGGCTGCCACGAGCAGCACCGCGATCACGGCGATCAGCCACCCCCACCAGACCATGGCCACCTCCCGGTCCGTCGTCGGATTCCTGCCCCGGTCCCCGCCGCGGCGGCCGGTCCCGGTGTCCTTCCGTATGCCCGCCGCTCCCCCGCCGAAGCCCTCCCCCGGGGTGGTGAAGGAGGAACGGCACGCCCCGGAGCGGGCGCCCCCTGCCACGGGCGCGCGGGCCGGCCGCTCCCGGCCGCAGGTCACCGGGCCCCTCCCGACGGCGCCTCACGCCGAGGGCACGCGGTGGGCCATACTGGCCCTCGCCACACAGCAACCGAAGCGAGGTCGGCGGATGCCAGATGCGACAGGAGCGGCCACGGGACCGCCACACGGGTGCGCCCTCGACATCCGTCCGCTGACGGACCGGTCCGGTGTGCGCGCCTCCGGCGAGGTCGGCCTGACGACCCGCGGCCAGTGGCAGGGCGCGCTGGAACGGCTGCTCCAGCACGACGGGGACGCCTACCTGGAGCTGTCGGCCGTCACGTTCGTCGATGTCGCCGGCACGTCCGCCCTGGCGCTGACGGCCCAGCGGATGGGTGCCGACGGCAGACGGATCGTCATCGACCGGCCGCCGTCGTCGCTGCGCCGCACGCTGGAGATGTTCTGGTCCGACCTGAGCGCGATCGAGGTGACGGGGTGACGGGCAAGACCGCCGCGGCCGAGGTGTTCGTCCACCCGGCGCTGTTCTACCGGGACGAGGCCGAGTACCTGGCAGGCACCGTGCCGTTCGTCCTGGACGGGCTGGCCGCCGGCGAGCCCGTGGCGGTGGCCGTCCCCGGGCGGCAGCTCGCCCTCCTGCGGGACGCCCTGGGGGCCGAGGCCGCCGGCGCGGTCCGGCTCATCGACATGGAGCAGGCCGGGCGCAACCCCGGCCGGATCATCCCCCGCGTGCTGCGCGCCTTCGCCGACGCCCACCAGGGCGGCCACGTGCGGATCATCGGCGAACCGGTGTGGGCCGGCCGCAGCCCGGCGGAGTACCCGGCCTGCGTCCAGCACGAGGCACTGATCAACCACGCCTTCACGGGGCGCGACGTCACCATCGTCTGCCCCTACGACACCAGCCGGCTGAGCGCGGCCGCCCTCGACGACGCCCACGCCACCCACCCCGTGATCATCGACGCCGGCAAGGAGCGGCCCAGCGCCTCCTACGCACCGGATCAGATCATCGCCGCCTGCAACCGGCCGCTGCCCCTCGCGCCCGGCGCCGCCGCCTTCGCCTTCGACGCCGAAACCCTCCCGGACGCCCGGCACTTCGCGACCCGGCTCGCCACCGGCCTGGGCCTGCCCCCGGACCGGCAGGACGACCTGGCCCTGTCCGTGGCGGAGCTGACCACCAACAGCGTGGTGCACGGCGGCGGCACCGGCACTCTGCGGATCTGGGGCGAGGACGGTCACGTGGTGTACGAGGTCGAGGACCGCGGGCACCTCGGCGACCCCCTGGCCGGCCGCCACCCGGTCCCGCCCGGCCGCCCCGGCGGCCGCGGGCTGCTCCTCGTCCACTGCCTCACCGACCTGGTCCGCACGCACACCCGCGCCCAGGGCACCACCATCCGCTGCTACCTGCGGCGGTAGCGGCGGGGGCGGCGCTCACACCGCCTGGACGCCCACGAGGCAGGTGTCGTCGTCGGTGTCGGCCCTGCTGTGGGTCAGCAGCCGGTCCAGCCGCTGTTCCAGCGTGACGGTCGGCACCTTCGCGGTGGCCATCAGGTGGTCCAGGGAATCCTGGAGGAGCGAGCCCTTCCGCTCGACCAGCCCGTCGGTGAACATCAGCAGCGTGTCCCCGCTCGCCAGCCGCACCTCGCCCTCCTCGTAGACGGCGTCGGCGAGGGCGCCCAGGAGCATCCCCTTGAGCAGGGGCAGGGTGACGGCCCGGTCGCCACTGACCAGGACGGGCGGGAGGTGGCCGGCGCGGGCCCAGCGCAGGGTGCGGGCCACGGGGTCGTACAGGCCGCAGACCACGGTGGCGGTGATCCGCTCGGTCAGGTGGTGGGCCACGATGTTGAGCCAGGTCAGGAGCTGGGCGGGGCCCGCGCCGGTGACGGCGAGGCCGCGTAGGGCGTTCCTGAGGACGATCATGCTGGTGGCCGCCTCGATGCCGTGGCCCGCGATGTCCCCCACACACAGCAGGATCTGCTGGGACGGCAGGGTGACCGCGTCGTACCAGTCGCCGCCGACCAGGTGATCGGTCTCCGCGGGCCGGTAGCGCACGGCGATGTTCAGGCCGGGAGCGTTGAAGGGGGCCCGGGCGGGCGGCATGATCGCGTGCTGGAGCTGCAGGGCCAGCCGGTTGCGTTCGGCCGACTCCTGCTCGGTGTGGGCGAGCTGGTCACGGGTGGCGGCCAGGGCGACCTCCGTCCAGTGCTGGGCGGAGATGTCCTGGTAGGCGCCGCGCAGGGCGAGCAGCCGGCTGTGGGCGTCCAGCACGGGCTCGGCGACAAGGCGGACGTGGCGGATGATGCCGTCGGGCCGGTGGAGGCGGAAGGCCGTGGAAGCGGGCCGCCGGTGGTGCATCAGGGTCCGCAGGAACCGTCCCAGGGCGACGGCGTCGTCGGGGTGGGCGTGCGCGGGCAGGTCCTCCAGGGGGACGGGCCGCGCGGTGGGCGGCAGCCCGTGGAGGGTGAACAGCTGACGGTTCCAGGTGACTTCGCCCGTCAGGACGTTCTCCTCGAAGCCGCCGATCCGGCCGAGGCGCTGGGCGTGCTGCAACAGGCTGGCGAGGCGGGCCGCCTCGTCCTCGATCCGCCACAGGAGCAGGACGCTGCCGCCGCAGCGGCTGATGCTGATGTCGGCGACCGCCGCCAGGGGCACCTGGTCGACGAGGGCGGTGAGGGTCATCCGCTCGGCGCGGAACGGTTCGCCGGTGGCGTAGACCCGCTCCACGGCCTCGAACAGATTGCTGTCCCCGGCGGCCATGGGGTACGCCTCCAGCAGGAGGGCACCGCTGACGGCGGTACGGGGCCGGCCGGCCGGATCGACGAAGCGCCGGTTGGTGTGGCGGATGCGGAAGTCGGTGAGGTTCCCGTCGGCGTCGAGGTGCGGCAGCAGCACGAGGGCGGGGTCGTGGAGGCCGTCGGCGAGGTCGACGAGCTCGTCCAGATCGCGGTGGAGCGCGCTGTCGGTGCGGGTGCCGGTGACGGGCCGGGTCTCCAGGGTGTGCGCGCACAGCTCGGCCAGGGCTTCGATCTGCCGCTGGATCTGGGGCGGCTGGGGGGCGACGGGGTGCGGCCAGCAGATCTCCAGCACGCCCACGATGCGGCCGCCGGTGCCGGCGGGGACGGCCACCCGGCCGCACGCCGCGTCCCGGGTGCCGATCGAGGGAGGGTCGGCCTCGGACAGGGCCGGGAACCACACCGCCGCGCGCTCGCTGAGCGCGTGCCGGGCGACGGTGGCCACCCCCGGCGGCACGTAGCACCAGCGGCCGGCTTCCTCGGCGGTGAACCCGGCGTGGCCGGTCAGGGTGAGGGAGGCGTCGTGGCCGGCGGCCCAGATGGCGACGGCGGTCGCGCCCAGGGGGCCCAGGGCGTAGGCGAGGAGGGACGCGGCGACCGCCTGGGTGTCGGCGGCGGCCAGGGCGGCGCTCTCGGCGGTGCGCAGCCTGATGGCGGCGGACGGCGGGGCGTCCGCCGGGGCCTCGGCGGGCCGGCCGGTGCGGGCGAGGAACTCGCCGGCCGCCTGCGAGAGCCGGTCCTGGGACGCCTGGTTGATGATGTCGGCGGCCAGTTCCAGCTGGGACATGCCCGCCTGGTCGGCGAGGGCGGCGAGCTGCCGGGCCGCCTCCGCCGGGCCGCAGGTGAGGCGTTCGATGAGGATGCCCTTGGCGAGTTCGACCAGGGCCCGGCCGTCGGCCGCGGCGTGCGCGGCCCGCACCTCGGTGCGCAGCCGTTCCACCGTGGCGGCCAGCCGGCCGACCGTCGAGCCGTGCTCTTCCCGACCGGGCAGCCTCGCGCCCGGGACGGAGGCGGGCCGCGCGGCGCGCGGGGGATGGTCACCCGGCTGCTGGGGAGGGTGCACGGTGGAACTCCTTACCTGATGCCGGAGGGTGATGCACCAAGGTGGGTACGAGAGAGCGGAAGGGACGGTGGGAGCCCGGTGCGTCCGGTGCCGGGCGGGTCCTCAGCGGGGCTTGACGAAGTCCTGTGCGGTGCGGCCGCGCCCGCAGGGGCGCGGCCGGCCACAACGCACCCGCCGATGACGCGCGCTGCTTCCGGCGGAGCGCTCAGGTGGCCAGCCAGCGCCGGACGCACGCGATGAGGTCGTCCGCGTCCACCGGCTTGGTCACGTAGTCACTGGCCCCGGAGGCCAGGCTCTTCTCGCGGTCGCCGGGCATCGCCTTGGCGGTCACGGCGATGACGGGCAGGCCGGCGTGGGCGGGCATGCGCCGGATCTCGGCGGTGGCCGCGTAGCCGTCCATCTCCGGCATCATCACGTCCATCAGGATCAGATCGATCTCCGGGTGTTGGGCGAGGGTCTCGATGCACTTGCGGCCGTTCTCGGCGTGCCGGACCTCGATGCCGTGCAGTTCGAGGATGCCGCTGATCGCGTAGAGGTTGCGGGCGTCGTCGTCGACGACGAGGACGGTGCGGCCGGCCAGCGCGTCGTCGACGGCCCGGGGCGCGGGTGCGCGGGAGTCCTCCGGGCGGGCCAGCGGCAGGACGTCGCCCAGCTGCTCGGCGGACAGGTGCAGGGCGATGCGCTCGCGCAGCTCGTCCAGGCTGGAGAGGAGCTCCAGCGGCTGGGTCTCCGTCCGGGCCTCCAGAGCCCGCTCCTGGGCCGGGTCCATGCGGCGGTTGTTGTGGGCGAGGACGGGGACGGCGCGCAGCCCGGCGTCGCCGTCCATGGTCTCCAGGAAGCGCAGCGCCTCGTCGCCGGGCATGTCGAGGTCCAGGACGACGCAGTGGCAGGGCTCGGCCGCCAGGGCGGCGGCCGCTTCCTGGGCGCCGACGGCCCCGTCGACCTCGACGGTGTCCCGCGGGTCGGCCAGGCCGCGGCCGCCGGTGAGGTCGGCGACCGCACTCTCGGCGACGAGGGACAGCAGCCCCCGGCTGCGTTCCTCGATCACCAGCAGGCGCCGCTTGCGCGGGGGCGCCGGCTCGGCGGCGGCCGGCCGCAGCGCCCCGCCGGCGGGGGCCGCCTCGGCCGCGGCCCCCGCCTCGGCCGCCGCGTGGCCCTCGAATTCCGGGTGGCGGACGGGCAGGTAGAGGGTGAAGGTACTGCCCTGGCCGGGGACGCTCTGCGCGGTGACGGCACCGCCGAGGAGATAGGCGATCTCCCTGCTGATGGACAGGCCCAGGCCGGTGCCGCCGTACTTGCGGCTGGTGGTGCCGTCGGCCTGCTGGAACGCGCCGAAGATTGTTTCCAGCTGCTGCTCGGGGATGCCGATGCCGGTGTCCTTGACGCGGAAGGCCACGGCCGGCCCGCCCGGGCGCACCGAATCGGGCAGCTCACCGTCCGCCACCGGCTCGATCCGCAGCTCGACGCCGCCGCGCTCGGTGAACTTGACGGCGTTGGAGAGCAGGTTGCGCAGGACCTGCCGCAGCCGGGAGTCGTCGGTGAGCAGGTCGGCCGGGGCCCCGGTGGCGTTGGTGATGGTGAAGTCGAGGCTCTTCTGGGTGGTCAGCGGCCGGAAGGTGGCCTCGACGTAGTCCAGGAGGCGGCGCAGCGGCACCCGTTCGGGGTTGATGTCCATCTTGCCCGCCTCGACCTTCGACAGGTCGAGGATGTCGTTGATCAGCTGCAGGAGGTCGGAGCCGGCGGAGTGGATGATGCCGGCGTACTCGACCTGCTTGGGAGTCAGGTTGCGGGCGGGGTTCTGGGCCAGCAGCTGCGCGAGGATCAGGAGGCTGTTGAGCGGGGTGCGCAGCTCGTGGCTCATATTCGCCAGGAACTCCGACTTGTACTTGGAGGTGAGGGAGAGCTGCTGGGCGCGGTCCTCCAGCTCCTGGCGGGCCTGTTCGATCTGGAGGTTCTTCGCCTCGATGTCCCGGTTCTGGGAGGCCAGCAGGGCGGCCTTCTCCTCCAGTTCCGCGTTGGAGCGCTGCAGTTCTTCCTGCTGGACCTGGAGCTCCTGGGAGCGGGCCTGCAGCTCGGCGGCCAGGCGCTGGGACTCGCCCAGGAGCTCGTCGGTGCGGGCGTTGGCGACGATGGTGTTGACGTTGACGCCGACCGTCTCCATGAGCTGGCTGAGGAAGGCGCGGTGCACGGGGGTGAAGGGGGTGAAGGAGGCCAGTTCGATGACGCCGAGGACCTGGTCCTCGGCGACGATGGGCAGCACGATCAGGCTGCCCGGGGAGCTCTGGCCCAGCCCGGAGGAGAGGGTGACGTAGTCGGCGGGCACCCCCTCGGCGGCGATGGTGCGGCGGCTGCGGGCCGCCTGGCCGACCAGGGACTCGCCCAGCCGGAAGCGGAGGTGCGGGCTGCTGCCGGCGGGACGGCCGTAGGAGCCGATGAGGGAGAGTTCGGTGTGGCCGCCGGTGTCCTCGGCCAGGTAGAAGGCGCCGTACTGGGCGGAGACGAGCGGGGTGAGCTCGTCCATGATGAGTTCGGCGACGACGGCGAGGTCACGGTGGCCCTGCATCAGCCCGGAGATCCGGGCGAGGTTGGACTTGAGCCAGTCCTGTTCCTGATTGGCCAGGGTCGTCTCGCGCAGGGACCCCACCATCGCGTTGATGTTGTCCTTGAGCTCGGCCACCTCGCCGGAGGCGTCCACGGTGATGGAGCGGGTCAGGTCGCCCTCGGCAACGGCGCTGGCGACCTCGGCGATGGCCCGGACCTGGCGGGTGAGGTTGCCGGCGAGCTCGTTGACGTTCTCCGTCAGCCGCTTCCAGGTGCCCGAGACGCCCTCGACCTCGGCCTGGCCGCCGAGGCGGCCCTCGCTGCCCACTTCCCGGGCGACGCGGGTGACTTCGGCGGCGAAGGAGGACAGCTGGTCGACCATCGTGTTGATGGTCGTCTTGAGCTCCAGGATCTCGCCGCGGGCGTCCACGTCGATCTTCTTGGAGAGGTCTCCGTTGGCCACGGCGGTGGTGACCAGGGCGATGTTGCGCACCTGTCCGGTCAGGTTGTTGGCCATGGAGTTGACGTTGTCGGTGAGGTCCTTCCAGGTGCCGGCGACGTTGGGGACGCGCGCCTGGCCGCCGAGCCTGCCCTCGGTGCCGACCTCGCGGGCGACGCGGGTGACCTCGTCCGCGAACGCGGACAGCGTGTCGACCATGGTGTTGATCACCCCGGCGAGCGCGGCCACCTCGCCCTTGGCCTCCACGGTGATCTTCTGCGAGAGGTCACCCCTGGCGACGGCGGTGGCCACCTGGGCGATGGACCGCACCTGCCCGGTCAGGTTGGAGGCCATGACGTTGACGTTGTCGGTGAGGTCCTCCCAGGTGCCGGACACCCCGCGCACCGTGGCCTGGCCGCCGAGGTTGCCCTCGGTGCCGACCTCGCGGGCGACGCGGGTGACCTCGTCCGCGAACGCGGAGAGCTGGTCGACCATCGTGTTGATGGTCTCCTTCAACTCCAGGATCTCCCCCCGCGCGTCCACCCGGATCTTCTGCGACAGGTCGCCCTGCGCCACGGCCGTGGTGACCTGCGCGATGGAGCGCACCTGGGCGGTGAGGTTGTCCGCCATGACGTTGACGGACTCGGTGAGGTCCTTCCAGGTGCCGGAGACGCCCTTGACGTCGGCCTGCCCGCCCAGGCGCCCTTCCGTGCCGACCTCGCGGGCGACGCGGGTCACCTCCCCGGCGAAGGCGGAGAGCTGGTCGACCATCGTGTTGATGGTCTCCTTCAACTCCAGGATCTCCCCGCGCGCGGTGACCGTGATCTTCTGCGAGAGGTCGCCCTTGGCGACGGCGGTGGCCACCTGGGCGATGGACCGCACCTGCGCGGTGAGATTCCCGGCCATGAAGTTGACCGAGTCGGTCAGGTCCCGCCAGGTGCCGGAGACGCCCTTGACGTCGGCCTGCCCGCCGAGGATGCCCTCCGTCCCCACGTCGCGGGCCATGCGCGTGACCTCGTCGGCGAAGGAGGACAGCTGGTCGACCATCGTGTTGATGGTGTTCTTGAGCTCCAGGATCTCGCCCCGGGCGTCCACGGTGATCTTCTGGGACAGGTCGCCCTGCGCCACGGCCGTGGTGACCTGCGCGATGTTGCGGACCTGGTCGGTGAGGTTGCCCGCCATGAAGTTCACCGAATCGGTCAGGTCCCGCCAGACCCCGCTGACGCCGGGGACCCGCGCCTGGCCGCCGAGGCGACCTTCGCTGCCCACCTCACGGCCCACCCGGGTCACTTCGGAGGTGAACAGCGACAGTTGGTCCACCATGCCGTTGAAGACCTCGGCGATCTCCCCCAGCAGGCCGTCGGCCCCGTCCGGCAGCCGGGTGCCGAAGTCACCGTCCCGGACCGCGGTCAGACCGGCCAGCAGCTGGCGCAGCTCGGGCTCGCCGACCTTGCCGGCCGCCCGCGCGCCCCTGCCGCGCGGAGCGGGCACCGAGCCGTCAACCGTCGTGTCAGCCATGCCAACCTCGTTCCGCTCATCAGGTCAGGACGCGGAGCCGGGGCTGAAGCGGCCTGCCCCCGCAGGTGACCCGCTTCAGCCCCGACACAGCGTCTTCGACATACCGCAGTCGCCCCCCGGAAAATGCACCAAAGGCTAGCTCAGGCAGGTGACCAGCACCAAGACGCGATCTTGGCTCCCCGGGGTGCCGGCCGGCGAGTGGCCGGAAACAGCCCTGGCAGCGGCGGGGCGTGGCGCTGACCGGGCGTCATCACCCGGACGCATGCTTTTGCGGCTGGAGCCGCGCGAATGGGTATCCGACGGATGAGTATCTGTACGGTCCCCTCCTGAGTAGCCGCCCGGAGGCGCACAGCCGGGCCCGGACGTTTCACTGACGTCATGAACGATCAAAAGGTGCGCGCGGACGGCGAACTGCGACGGGCGTGGGCCGCCGCCAACGCCGCCGACGCGGCCGCCGATGCCCGCACCGTCCGCCCCGGCGGCCCCGCCGACCACGACGAGAACGCCTCGTCAGCGCCCCTCTGGGCGACGGCGCTCGCGGTGCTGCTCGCCCCGGTGACCCTGCTGTTCGGCGGCCTCGCCCCGATGGCCACGGACGGCTGCGGCCCCGACAACTGCTCAGCGGCCCTCGACCGGGCCCTCTCGCTCGTCACCGGTGGCCTGTACGCCACCTTCTTCGTCACCCCCGCACTGCTCCTGACGAGCTGGGTCCTGCCGCGCCGCATGCGGTTCGCCAAGGCCCGCCGGGCCATCGCGTGGTGCGCCTTGCTGCCGCCGGTGACCGTGATCCTGACGGTGTTCGGCCTGCCGGAGTGAGCGCGTTGACGGTGGCCGACGGATGCCCTTCCGGCACTGCCGTGAACTGACGTGAGTAGAGGAAGGCATGGGACGGGAGCGCCGGGGCAAGTGGGGAGCAGACCCCGCATCGTTCACCGCACCAGAGGAGCAGATCATGCTGCTGGCCCACCCGGCTGTCCTTGACGACCTCGTCCAGCGCTACACGGAGCTGGAGCGTGCCCTGATATCGGGCACCGGGGAGCCGACCACACGCCAGAAGCTGGCCGACGTCGCGTACACCCTGTGCGTCTCGACGGGAACGCGAGACATCGACGCGGCGCTGATCGCGGCCCGCCACCGCCTGCCGGGGGCCCGCCCGGCGGACGACAGCGTGCTGTCGGCAACGGGGTGAGGGGTTGGCTTGGCGGCGGGGCGAGCAACGGCCTGCGGCCTGGCAACACCGTGATCGCGCACGGTCCGCGAGCCGTGGGTGCGCCCCATGACCGCCGCTTTCGAACTCATGAACACCCTTCTCAATGACGCCCGCCACCCCTCTCGCTCACCACCCTCCGGGTAGGCTCCAAGGGCAGCCGACCACGCCGCAAAGCAGCAAGTCGGCTCCCGTGGTCCCCGCGCATGCGGGGGTGCTCCCAGGAGCTGGTCGATGGTCCCCACCGCGAACGAGTGGTCCCCGCGCATGCGGGGATCCCAGTCGACCCCCTGCCCACTCCCCCACCGCACCATGCCCCCCGCACGCAGCGCCCACGACAGGCCCCTCACCAGAGCCGTCACGAATCGGATTTAACGCGCAATCTGCAAAGATCTCCGCATGAGCTCTCGGTTCCGTCTGCTTGTCGCGCGCTGGCCCTTCCTCGTCCCCGTCGTCGCCGCTCTCGTGCTCGCGCTGACCTGGGGAGCCTCGCTCTCCGCCTGGCTGGTGGCAGTGGTGAGCCTGTGTCTGGCCGGGGCGGTGCTGGCCGCCGTGCATCACGCCGAGGTGATCGCGCACCGGGTCGGCGAGCCCTTCGGGTCGCTGGTGCTGGCCGTCGCGGTGACGATCATCGAGGTGGCGCTCATCGTGACGCTGATGGCCGACGGCGGTGACAAGAGCAGTTCCCTGGCCCGTGACACCGTCTTCGCCGCCGTCATGATCACCTGCAACGGCATCGTCGGCCTGTCGCTGCTGGTGGGCGCGCTCAGGCGGCGCGTGGCGGTGTTCAACGCGGAGGGCACCGGGGCCGCCTTCGGGACGGTGGCGGCGCTGGCCGGGCTGAGTCTGGCCCTGCCGACCTTCACCACCAGCACCCCGGGACCGCAGTTCTCCCCGGCCCAGCTCGTCTTCGCCGCCGTCGCCTCCCTGATCCTGTACGGGCTGTTCGTGGCGACCCAGACCATCCGGCACCGCGACTACTTCCTGCCGGTGACCGCCGAGGGCGAGGTCATCGACGCCGACGACCACGCCGATCCGCCGTCGGCCAGGGTCGCCCGGACCAGTCTCGGGCTGCTCGCCGTCGCCCTGATCTCGGTGGTCGGCCTGGCCAAGGGCGTCTCGCCGACGATCGAGTCCGGGGTGGCCGCCGCCGGGCTGCCCGCCTCGGTGGTCGGTGTCGTCATCGCGCTGCTGGTCCTCCTGCCCGAGACGATCGCGGCCCTGCGCGCCGCCCGCCGCGACCGCGTCCAGACGAGCCTCAACCTCGGACTCGGCTCGGCGATGGCCAGCATCGGTCTGACCATTCCGGCGGTCGCGGTGGCCTCGGTCTGGCTGGACGGGCCGCTCGTGCTCGGCCTGGGCGCCTCGCACATGGTGCTGCTCGCCCTCACGCTCGTGGTCGGCACCCTGACGGTGATTCCGGGCCGCGCCACCCCGCTCCAGGGCGGGGTGCACCTCTCCCTGCTGGCGGCTTACATCGTGCTCGCGGTCAGCCCCTGAACGGGGCCCGGCACCCGCGGGGGCCTCGGCGGGCGGACGTCCCCTCCCCACCTGTATAACGTCGTGCATGATGCATATATCTTCCCGCCGACTCGCGCCGCGGGCAGCGGCCCTGACGCTCGCTCTGGCGGCACTTCTGGGCGGCCCGGCCGCCACCACGGCCACGGCCGGCCCGGCCGCCGCCCGCACCGCGCCGGAGCGCGGGGTGGTGACCGGGCTGGAGCGGTACGCCCACCCGCTGCGTACCACCGAACCCGGCGGGCCCGGAGCCGATCTGGCCGCGTTCGCCTCGATGACGCGGGGCGCGAACATCGTCGGGCTCGGCGAAGCCTCGCACGGCTCGCACGAGCTGTTCACCGTGAAGGACCGGTTGTTCAGACAGCTGGTGACGCGGGAGGGGTTCTCCGGCTTCGCCATGGAGATCAGCTGGTCGGCGGCCGCCCGGATCGACGCGTACGTCCGTACCGGCGAGGGCGACCTGCGGCAGATCCTGCGGGAGGAGTTCCAGGACGGGTACGGGCTGCTGAACACACAGGAGTTCCTGAACCTGTTCAGCTGGGTGCGGGAGCACAACCGCACCAGTTCGCGGCCGGTCCGCGTCGTGGGCCTGGACTTCTCCGACGCCGCCCCGGAGCAGTACGAGCACATCCTCGCCTGGGCGCAGGGCAACGAGCCCGCTCTCGTGCCCGAACTCCGCCGCCGCTACGCCGCACTGCGCGCCCTGCCCACCGGCGTGGCCGCCCGCATGGCGGCGTACAACGCCCTGCCCCTCGGCGACCGGAAGGCGATCGAGAAGGACGCGGCGGCCGCCTACCGGCTGCTGTCCGAGGCCGGGACGCAAGATCCCTGGGTGCTGCAAGAGGCCCGCGTCATCTCGCACATGGCCACGGAGTACACCGTCGACTGGAGCGACCCGGCCCAGGCCAAGGCCGCGAGCCGCCACCGTGACCGGACCATGGCGGAGACAGCCGTGTGGTGGCAGCGGCAGACCGGCGGGCGGCTCGTGGTCTCGGCTCACAACGGGCACGCCGCCTACGAGTCCGCGGTGCCCGAGTCCTACCCGGTCACGATGGGCGCGGACCTGCGCGAGCTCGTGGGACGTCAGTACCTGGCCGTCGGCACCTCGCTGAACGGGGGCGACTACCGCGCCACGACGGCGACGGGCGAGGCGGGCACCTACAGCGTCGGCCCGGCCGCGCCCGGCAGCAACGAGTACACCCTCGACAAGGTGCGCCACCGCGACTTCTACGTCGACCTGCGCGCGGCGGGCCGCGATCCGGCGGTGGGCGGCTGGCTGGACACCGCGCGCCCGACGTTCGTCATCCCCGGCCGGTACCCCAACCAGCCGACGCCGCCGCTCGCGCTGGGGCGCGCCTTCGACGTCGTGGTGCACCTGCACCAGGTAGGGGCGTCCGTCCCGGTGCCCGCGGCGGGCTGACGGGCGGTCGCGGGGAAGTCAGGTGCGGGTTGGGCTTCCGGGGGCAGGCTCTGGTGATGAACTCCCGGCTCAAGCACCTCCCCACCCCCACCAGGAGGCCGGTGTGACCGACTGGATCACCACGCCCGTCACACCGGACCTCCTGCGCGGTGCCCTCGATACCGAGCGCACCGCGCACGGCCTGCTGCCGCACCGGTTGCCCGCCTGGGCCCGGAAGCAGTTCCCCGACTCCTACCTGGGCACGGTCGAGGCCCAGCCCTCGGGCGTGCGGCTGGCCTTCCGCACCCGGGCCACCGTCGTCGAGCTGGACGTCCTCTCCACCAAGACGGTCTACGAGGGTGCCGCGCCCGCCCCTGACGGCGGGGTGTACGACCTGCTCGTCGACGGTCGGCCGGCAGGCCGGGCGCGCGCGACCGGTGGCAACGTCCACACCGTCGACATGGCGACCTGGGCCGCGGTCACCGAGCCGGGCCCGCCCGGCACCGCGCGGTTCGCCGGGCTGCCCGCCGGTGCCGAGAACGGCGCCGGTGACGGTGCGAAGGACATCGAGATCTGGTTGCCGCAGGCGGAGGTCACCGAGCTCATCGCCCTGCGCACCGACGCCCCGGTCGAGGCCGCGCCGGACCGCGGCCGCAAGGTGTGGCTGCACCACGGCAGCTCGATCAGTCACGGCGCCGACGCCGACGGCCCGACCTCGACCTGGCCGGCGGTGGCCGCGGCCCGGGGCGGCGTGGAGCTGGTCAACCTGGGCTTCGGCGGCAACGCCCTGCTCGACCCGTTCGTCGCGCGCACCGTCCGCGACGCCCCCGCGGACCTGATCAGCGTCAAGATCGGGATCAACCTCGTCAACACCGACCTGATGCGGCTGCGGGCCTTCGTCCCGGCGGTGCACGGCTTCCTCGACACGATCCGCGACGGGCATCCGGACACCCCGCTGCTGGTCGTCTCCCCCCTGCTCTGCCCCATCCAGGAGGACACCCCGGGGCCCGTTGCACCGGACTTCGACGCCACCGAGCTGCGGTTCCGGGCGCTCGGTGACCCGGCGGACCGCCTCGTCGGGCGGCTGACGCTCAACGTCGTCCGGGACGAGCTGTCCCGGATCACCGCGCGACGGGCGGCCGACGACCCGAACCTGCACTACCTCGACGGCCGCGAACTCTACGGCGAGAAGGATTTCGCCGAGCTACCGCTGCCCGACGGGCTCCACCCGGACTCCGCCGCCCACCGCCGCATCGGCGAGCGCTTCGCCGAGCGGGCCTTCGCCGCCGGCGGCCCGCTCGCCCCCGGAGGCGGCTGAGCGGCGAGGCGGCGGGCCGCCTTCCGGGGCCGGGGCCGCGCGCCCGTCAGGACGCCGCCGGCCTCGGCACGCCGCCCGGCGCGGCGCAGAGGCCGCCGCTGCGGCCGTCCTCGATCCCCTCGAACCACGTGGGGCCGCCCTCCGTGGCCTGTTTGACGCGCGATACGGCGAACTCCTCCATCGGCGGCAGCGCGTCCACCTCGAACCACCCCACCTCCAGCGACTCGTCGTCGTTGACCCGCGCTTCCCCGCCCACCGCGCGGCAGAGGAAGCAGATGTCCATGTACTGGCACCGGTCGCCGTTGGGGTAGGTGACGCGCTGGAGGGCCTGGACGAGGAGGACTCGCTCCGGCACGCAGTGGACCGCCGTCTCCTCGAACACCTCGCGCACCACCGCGGCCGCGGGCTGCTCGCCCGGTTCGGGGATGCCGCCGATGATCGACCACTCGCCGCTGTCGGCGCGGCGGCCCAGGAGGACCCGGCCCTCCTCGTCGAGGACGATGGCGCTCACGCCGGGCATCCACAGGAGGTGGTGGCCGACGGAGGCGCGGATTTCTCGGATGAAGTCGGGGGTGGCCATGCGGGTCAGCCTAGGGGTTGGCCGGTTGGTTTTCGGCTGCGGGTCGCCTGCGGCGGGCTGTCGTTGCCGCCTGCGGCGGCGAGCGCCCTGCGGGCGCGTCCTCAAACTCCCCCAGCTACCGCTGGGAGGTGCCCCCAGACGGGCTGTCTTGGCTGAGGTCAGCCCCCACCAGCCCGTCCGGCGATTGAGGACACCGCCGGGCAGCGGAGGTGCACCCCCACAACCAGAAGGCCGACGTCAGGCCGTCGCCCGGCGCCCCGCCGCCCGGCTGAGGCCCTTGCGGATCATCTGGACGGCGGCTTCCGCGTCGTCGACGGTGACGGTGAACGAGCGGCCGTCCCCCAGGCGGAGCACGAAGCCCTCGCCGCGGCGGACGACGACGGCGGTGCCCTGCTCGGGGCGCCAGCGGTAACCCCAGCCACCCCACTGCCGGGGGGTCACGCGAGGGGCGAAGTCCGCGCCGACCACGTGCGAGAGGGGGATGCGCGTGCGCGGCACCCCGATGTGACCGCAGCGCACTTCAAGGGCTTCGGTGTCGACCCGTACCGCCACATGGACGAACGCGAGGGTGCCGTAGAGCATCAGCAGCCCCGCCGCGACACACCCGACGACCGCCATGACGAGGGGAGCCAGGCCGGAGGTCCACGCGCTGTCGACCGCCAGCTCGACGCCCAGCGCCAGACACGCGGCGCCCACGGCGGCCAGCAGCCACTGGATGCGATTGGTGGCCCGGCCCGTCCAGACCGCGAGCTCCGTGCCGTTCCCGGCCGGGGACGGTGATCCGGCTGCGCCGTCGTGCCCGTCATCCGCGTGGCCCTGTGGGCCCTTGGAGTGGTCCCTCATACCTGGCAGCCTACTCACCTTCCGCCACCGTGGCAGGGGTGCTGCGCGGACAGAACCGGAACCTGTAGAGAGAGAGGGGGTCAGGGGCGCGCGGCGCCGACCGCGACGAGCGAGCGCCCTTCGGGGTACGCCAGGAAGGCCGGCTCCAGGCTCTCCTCGCGGCCGCTCAGCAGCACCGTGAGACCGCCCGACGGCTCGGCGCCGGGGGCCGGGACCGCGCCGACGCGGCGCAGGGCCTGGGTGGCGACGGCCGTGGCGGACCCGTAGAAGGCCACGGGGGGTGCCGAGGGGAGCAGCCGGCTCCGCACGGCCGCCCGGATCCGTTCGTCGACGAGCTCGTAATGGGTGCAGCCCAGGACGACGGCCCTTACATCGGGCGGGGTCAGGGCGGCGGCGGCCGTCACGGCGGCGTCGATGGCTGCGGCGTCGGCGCGCTCCACGGCCTCGGCGAGGCCGGGGCAGGGCACCTCGGTGACCTCGACGCCGGCCGCGAAGTCGCGGATGAGGCCGCGCTGGTAGGGGCTGCCCGTGGTGGCCGGGGTGGCCCAGATGGCGACCGGGCCGCCGCCGAGCGCGGCGGGCTTGATCGCCGGTACGGTCCCGACGACCGGCAGGCCGGGCTCCAGCTCGGCCCGTATCGCGGCCAGCGCGTGCACGGAGGCGGTGTTGCAGGCGACGATCAGCGCGTCGGGCCGGTGCGCGGCGGCGGCCCGGGCGCAGGCCAGGGCGTGCGCGACGATGTCGTCGGTGGTGCGGGGGCCCCAGGGCATGCCGTCGGGGTCCGAGGAGAGGACGAGATCGGCGTCGGGCCGCAGCCGGTGCACGGCGGCGGCCGCCGCCAGCAGGCCGATTCCGGAGTCAATGAGCGCGATCTTCACCCGGTCACTTTAATGGATGGGCGTCGGTCCCCCGCGCGAGCGGTGTCGGTGCGGCAGACTGCGGCGGGTGGACGCGCTGACTTGGATCACTGCCGGTTCCCTGGCCGCGTGGGTGTGGCTGCTGTTCGGCCAGGGCCTCTTCTGGCGTACGGACGTACGGCTGCCGCCTCGCGTGCCGCCCGGGCAGTGGCCGTCGGTGGCGATCGTGGTCCCGGCCCGGGACGAGGCGGAGGCGCTGCGGTCGAGCCTGCCGTCCCTGCTCGCCCAGGACTACCCGGGCCGGGCGGAGATCTTCCTCGTCGACGACGGCAGTACGGACGGCACCGGGGAGCTGGCCCGCGCTCTGGCCGAGGAGCACGGCGGGCTGAGCCTGACGGTCGACTCCCCCGGCGAGCCGCAGCCCGGCTGGACGGGCAAGCTGTGGGCGGTGCGGCACGGCATGGCGCTCGCCCGGGCCCGTACCGACGCGCAGTACTACCTGCTGACGGACGCGGACATCGCCCACGCGCCGGACAGCCTGCGGGAGCTGGTGTCGGCGGCGTGGTCGGGCGAGCTGGACCTCGTGTCCCAGATGGCGCGGCTGCGGGTGGCGGCCTTCTGGGAGCGGTTGATCGTCCCTGCGTTCGTGTACTTCTTCGCGCAGCTCTACCCCTTCCGCCGGATCAACCGCCCGGGCGCGCGGACCACCGCGGCGGCGGGCGGGTGCGTGCTGCTGCGGCGGGAGGCGGCGGAGCGGGCCGGGGTCCCGGAGCGCATCCGGGGGGCGGTGATCGACGACGTGGCGCTGGCGCGGGCGGTGCGGCGCGCCGGCGGCCGGATCTGGCTGGGGCTCGCCGACCGGGTGCACAGCGTGCGGCCGTACCCGGGGCTGGGCCCGCTGTGGCGGATGGTCTCGCGCAGCGCCTACGCGCAGCTGCGGCACCGTCCGCTGGTGATGGCCGGGACAGTCGCGGGGCTGGCGGTGGTGTACCTCGTGCCGCCGGTGGCCGTGGTGGCGGGGGCGCTGACGGGGGACGTCGTACCGCTGGTCGCGGGGGCGGCCGCGTGGGCGGTGATGGCGGGCACGTTCGTCCCGATGCTGCGCTACTACCGGCAGCCGCCGGCCCTGGCCGTGGTGCTGCCGTTCACGGCGCTGCTGTATCTGCTGATGACCGTGGATTCGGCGGTGCAGCACTACCGCGGCCGGGGCGCGGCCTGGAAGGGGCGGACGTACGCCCGCCCGGAGGCCGCGCCCTGAGCCGGGCAGGGGATCACTTGCGGCCGGGTGTCCAGTTCATGCCCCAGCCGTACTCGCGGTCGAGGGTGCGCTGGGGGCTGACGCCGCGGTCCGGGACGAGGTAGCGGGCCTCGCGCTGGACGACGAGGTCGCCGCCGTTGTTGGTGATGAGGGCCAGGGCGCAGGTGTTGGATGGGACGGTGCACTCGTCGAGGGAGAAGTCGACGGGGGCGCCGTGCTGCGGCTGGAGCGTGACGGTGGCGTTGAGGTTGGCGAAGCTGCGGGCGCCTTCGTAGATGGTGACGAAGACGAGGATGCGCTTGAAGTCGGCGATGTGGTCGAGGTTGACGGTGAGGTTCTCGCCGGAGGCCACCGCGCCGGTCCGGTCGTCGCCGTCGAGGTGGATGAACGGCGGCTGGTGGAGCGAGCCGAAGGAGTTGCCGAGCGCCTGCACCACGCCCTTGCTGCCGTCTCTGAGCTCGAACAGGGCACCGAGGTCGAGGTCGAGGTCGGAGTGGAGCGCCATGGCCTTGCCGAGCTTCTGCTGCCAGCCCTTGAACTGCTTGCGCACCTCCCAGTTGAGGTTGACGCGCAGCGATCCGGACGTGCCGCCCTGCTTGGTGAGGGAGACGGTCGGCGACTCCTTGGTGAGCGTCACCTTCGTCAGGCGCACCGGCTGCGGCGCGACGGGCGGTGCGGCCGGCGGGGGCGGCGGCGGGGCGACGGGCTGAGCCGGCGGCGCCTGCCGCGGTGCGGGGGCGGGAGCGACGGGGGCGGCGGCAGGGGCGTCCTGGGGCTCGTCGACGCTGATGCCGAAGTCGGTGGCCAGGCCCGCGAGGCCGCTGCTGTAGCCCTGGCCGACCGCCCGGAACTTCCACTCGCCCTGGCGGCGGTAGAGCTCGCCGAGGACGAAGGCGGTCTCGACCGTGGCGTCCGTGGCGTCGAACCGGGCCAGCTCCGCGCCGCCGGCCGCGTCGAGGACCCGGATGTGCAGCCCGGGGACCTGGCCGAAGGCGCCGCCGTCGGCGGAGGCGGCGAGGACCACGGTCTCGACCGCGGGCTCGACGGCCGCGAGGTCGACGGTGAGGGTGTCGCTCACCGTGTCACCGGCCGGGCGCTTGCCCTCGTGGCGCACCGCGCCGGAGCCGTGGACGGCCTGGTTGTAAAAGACGAAGTCCGCGTCGGAGCGGACCTTGCCCGTCGCCTGCAGCAGCAGCGCGGACGCGTCGACGTCCGGTATCCCGGGGCCGGCGCGCCAGCCCAGCTCGATGCGCACCACCGATGCCGGAATCCGGACGTTGGTGCCTTTCAGCATCCCCATATTCCACCCCTGTGAACAATCCCGTGGTTGCAGGGGACCAACGTACCCTGACGGCCGTTTGTCCCGGCTTCACGCGGATTGAGACGCCGCGCGCGGCCGCTCAGGGGTGGAGGGGCGCCTCGGTCAGCCCGGGGTACCGGGCCGCGGAGCCGGCGGCGGGCCGGCCGCCGTGGGCGGCAGGGGCTTGGGCTGCGCGGGTTCGGGGTCTACGGGCTTGGGTTGCACGGGCTTGGGTGCCACAGGTTTGGGTTCTACCGGCTTGGGTTCTACGGGCTTGGGTTCTACGGGCTTGGGGACCGTGGCCTTCGGCGGCACCGGCTTGGGCTCCACCGGTTTCGGCGGCACCGGTTTCGGCTCCACCGGCTTGGGGGCCGTCGGCGGGGGCTTGGCCGTGACCGGTGGCGGTACCGGCTTCACCACGGCGGAGGAGGCGGGCGGCGCGGACCTGGCGCGCGTCGGCGGCGGTGCGTACGACGGCTTGCCCTCGGTGGCCGGGGACGGGCCGGCCGGCCGGGTGGCGGGCCCGGCCGTGCGCACGCCGGGAGAGCGCGGGGAGGCCGTCCGCGGGGCCGACGAGCGGGTGGTGGCCACCGGTGGCCTGACCGTGGCCACCGGTGGCTTCGTCGTGGCCTCGGGCGGCTTGGTCGTGGCCGGTGGCCTGACCGTGGCCGTCGTCGGCCGGGCCGTGGTCGGCGGCGGCACCGGACGCGTCGACGGCGGCGACGCGGGCTTGGTGCCGCCTGTCGGCGGCACGGGCCCGGCGGATCCGTCCGTCTCCGTCGCGGAAGCAGTGGGCGGGTCGGTGGCCGTGGAGGGGGAGCTGGGCGGGCCGGAGGGACGGGATCCCGTTGTCGCCGACGGTGTGGAGCGCGCCGGCGGCTCCCACGTGAACGCCGGGGAGTCCTGCTTGCCGTCGGTGCCGACCCCGCGGTTGAACGCCTTGTCGCTCTGGAAGGGGTCGACGAGCGGGATCTCCTTCATCGGGCCCTTGCTCTCGGGCACGGCCTTGATGACCGTGACCTCCGTCTTTTGGAAGGTCTCCCAGCGCGTCCCCTTGTAGGTGGACGCCTGGAGGTCCACCTGGGTCTCCGGTTGCCGCAGCGGGTTGCCGCAGTTGCACTTGACCGCCGGCCGCCCGTAGGCGTCGACCAGCACGGCCACCCCCGCCTGCAGGACCGACAGGTAGGCGAGCGAGCGCCCCTCGCCCTGGTAGTTGTGGTTCTTGACCAGGGTGTCGTGGAGGAGGATCACCGAGGTCAGGCTGTCGATGTGGGCGGTGATCCGGTTCTCGTCGATGCCCCGGTCCCGGCTCCAGGCCCGGGCCTTGACCGCGTCCCGGGCAAGCTCCTTGATCAGGAATGCCTTGTCGCACTGCGTGGTGCTGCGGGTTCCGCCGAAGGCGCCGCGCGCGTCGGCCGCCTGCTCGCCGCCGCCCCGGGTGGCGGAGTTGACGCCCTGGAGGTCGGTGTCGGGGGCCTTCATGAACGGGTTGGCGGCTATCACCCCCGCCGCCTCCAGCATGAGTTCGACGGCCTTCTTCTTCTGCGCCGAGCTGCACCCCGCGAGGGCCGCGCCCCCTAACAGCACGGACACGGTGAGCAGCGCGACGAGCCGGAGCCGACGGAGCCGCACCCGGGCCCGCCGGGCGTCCGGTGTGCCGGGCTCAGGCACCGCTCGCGCCGACGGAACAGACACCAGCCGCATACAAGCACCCCCGAAAGTTGTGATCTACCCCGTTTGTCTGATGGTTCAGGTTCAGTGCGCTACTCGGGCCCGCAGGTCGACAGCCAGCCGCCGTTGCAGGATCCCGGCGTGCTGCCCGCCGGTACCCCGCCGGGCGTGGCGGTGCCTGCTGAGGGGTTCGCCGTGGGGCCGGTGCCGCTGTCGGGTCCGGCGGCGTCGTCCGTGGGCGATGTCGTCGCGCCGGACTGTCCGCCGGAGGTCCCCGGCCGGTCGTTCCCCGCGTCCTGGACGGACAGGATCGCGGCGGTGGTTCCGCCGGCGATGAGGAGCAGGGCCAGCAGCGGGCCGAGGAACGGCATCACTTTGGTCCGCAGGCGGCCGGGCTCGGAAGCCGGGCGCGCCACGGGAAATCCGGCGCTCGGCCCGGTGGCGGCGGGCGTGCCGCCGGGTGCCGGGAACGCGCCGGAGTGCGTGGGCCTGCCGTAGAGCGGCACCGCGGGCCCGGACACGGAGCCCGAGACGGCCACGGCCCCGAGCCCGGCGCCGGATCCGGCACCCGGGGCCGGTCCGGGTCCGGGTGCCGGGACGAAGCCGGGGGACGGCCCCGCGGGCGCGGGCGGCGGTGTCGGCGCCGGGCCCGCGCTCACCTCGGTGGGGACGTAGCCCCGGCTCCCGGCCCACCCCGGCTGCGTGGTCAGGTGTCCGGCCGCGACGGCGTCGAGCAGCCGCTGGGCCTCGGCCGAGCCCATGCGGGTCCGCGGGTCCTTGCGGAGCAGCCCTTCGAGCAGGGGGGTGAGGGGCCCGGCCCGCCGGGGCGTGGGCAGCTCGTCGTGGACGACGGCCTGGAGCGTGCCGAGCGCGGACGTGCGCCGGAAGGGCGAGACGCCCTCGATCGCCGCGTAGAGGGTGGCGCCCAGCGACCACAGGTCGGACGGCGCGCCGGGGCGGTCCCCCACCGCCCGCTCGGGCGCGAGGAAGTCGGGCGAGCCGACCAGATCGCCGGTGCGGGTGAGGGTGCCGGAGCCTTCGACCAGGGCGATGCCGAAGTCGGTGAGGACCACCCGCCCGTCGCCTTCGATCAGGACGTTCGCCGGTTTGACGTCGCGGTGCAGCACTCCGGAGGCGTGCGCGCTGCGCAGTGCCCGCAGCACCATCGCGCCGACCTTGGCCGCCTCCTTGGGCGCGAGCACGCCTTCGCTCTGCAGGATCTCGGCGAGCGACCGGCCGCGGACCAGCTCCATGACGATCCAGGGGCGGCCCTCCTGCTCGACGACGTCGTGCACGGTGATCACGTACGGGTGGCTGACGCGGGCGGCGGCCCGGGCCTCCTGCTTCAGGCGGGCGTAGAGGAGCCGTACGTCCTGGTCGCTGAGGTGGTCGGGGGCGCGGACCTCCTTCGCCGCGACCTCGCGGTCGAGGAGTTCGTCGACGGCGCGCCAGACCACGCCCATGCCGCCGCTGCCCAGTTGGTCGATCAGCCGGTACCGGCCGGCCAGTAACGGATTTCGCCTCTCCGGATCCATGCCGTACGCCCCCTCCCCGTACGTACGGCACCCCACGGCCGTGCGCATTCGGGCCACACAGGCTTGGACGCGGCGGCCCGCGCAGCCGTTCCCGGATGTACGGCATCATGTGGGCGCGGCCGCCCGGAGCCCCGACGATGCCCCTGTGAGCTGGTGTTTTACTGAGCTGTCGGCGGTTGTGCCCCTTGGTGGCCGTGGTGCCGGGGCGACTGGTGTCAGTGGGGGTCCGGGTGGTTTCCGGCCACGGCGCGGCCGAGCGCGGCCGCGGCCCGCGCGAAGGCGGTGGCATCCTCGACGGCGGCGCCGCCCGGGTCGTTGTTGAAGTAGCAGTAGACGTCCGCCCGGTCGGGCCAGGTGTCGGCGATCCGCCGGGCCCAGCCGGTGAGCGCCCGGCGCCCGTAGTGCGGCCAGGGGCGGGCCCGGCCGGAGTGGAACCGCAGGTAGCCCCAGTCGGCCGTCCGCCACAGGGGGGTGACGGGCCGGGAGTCGCGGTCGGCCCAGCACAGGGCGGCGCGGCGGTGTTCCAGGACGGCGCGGGTGCCGTCCGTCCACCACGAGGGGTGCCGGGGTTCGACGGCCACCCGGACCCCGGCCGGGAAGCAGGCGAGCGCGGCGTCCAGCGTTCCGGGGTCGGCGCGGAGGGTGGGCGGGAGCTGGAGGAGGACCGGGCCCAGCCGGTCGCCCAGGCCGTCGGCGTGCCGCAGCAGCCGGGCGACGGGCTCGGCCGGGTCGTGGAGCCGTTTGACGTGGGTGAGGTAGCGGCTCGCCTTGACCGCCATGACGAACCCCTGGGGGGTCCGCTCGCGCCAGCCGGCGAAGGTTTCGGGGGTGGGGAGCCGGTAGAAGGCGTTGTTGTTCTCGACGGTCGTGAAGTGGCGGGTGTACTCCTCGAGCCACAGCCGCTGCGGCAGGCCGGCGGGGTAGAGGCCGCCGCGCCAGTCCTTGTACTGCCATCCCGAGGTCCCGACGAGGAGGGGCATGGGCCATCCCTGCCCGCGGGGGCCGGCGGTCTCACGGGCGGGCGGGATGTCGCCCGGTTCGGCGGTGCGGACCGGTGGTGTGCGGTAGTTGACTGGTGCCGTGGACTGTATCTTCTGTGCGATCGTCGCGGGCGAGTCGGAGAGTCACCGGGTCTTCGAGGACGAAGCGGCGGTGGCCTTCCTGGACACGCGGCCGCTCTTCCCCGGGCATGTGCTGGTGGTGCCGCGGCGCCATGCCGCCACGCTCACCGACCTGCCCGTGGAGCAGGTGGGGCCGTTCTTCACCCGGGTGCAGCGGATCGCGGGCGCGGTGGAGCGCGGCATGGGCGCGGCGGGGTCGTTCGTCGCGGCCAACAACCGGATCAGCCAGTCGGTGCCGCACTTCCATGTGCACGTCGTGCCGCGCAACCGCAAGGACGGGCTGCGGGGCTTCTTCTGGCCGCGGACGCGCTACGGGTCGCCGGAGGAGGCCGCGGAGGCGGCGGCGCGGGTGCGGGGCGCCCTGGCGGCGGACGGCTGAGCGGGGGGCGGGGGTGAGCGGGGTGAGCGGGACCGCCATGGACTATCCGCCTCTTCCTGCCCATATTGGATATATACGACGCCCTTCGTCCTCCGGAGCCGGACGCCGGGACCAGAGGTGGATCATGAGATTCCGTGATCGCGTGGACGCGGGCCGCAGGCTGGCCGAGCGGCTGGTCCAGCTGGGCGGCGACGAGCGGCCGGTCGTGCTGGGCCTGCCGCGCGGCGGCGTCCCGGTGGCCTTCGAGGTCGCCCGGGCCCTGGGCGCCCCGCTGGATGTGATCCTGGTGCGCAAGCTCGGCGTCCCCGTCCACCCGGAGCTGGCGCTCGGTGCCGTCGGGGAGGACGGCGTGCGGGTGCTGAACAGCGACATCCTGCGGCTGAGCGGGGTGGACGAGGACGACCTCGCCGAGGTGCGGCGGCGGGAGGAGGCGGAGCTCGCCCGGCAGGCGGACCGGTTCCGCGGCGGGCGGCCCCGGACCTCGCCGGCGGGCCGCACCGCGGTGGTCGTGGACGACGGCGCGGCGACGGGGGCGACGGCCAGGGCGGCCTGCCGGGTGGCGCGGGCCCAAGGAGCCGCGCGGGTGGTGCTCGCGGTGCCGGTGGCCTCCCCGGACGCGGCGGCGGCCCTGCGCGCGGACGCCGATGTGGACGAGCTGGTCTGCCTGACGGCGCCGGGCGGATTCTCCGCGGTCGGCGAGTGGTACGAGGACTTCTCCCAGACCACGGACGAGGAGGTCGTCGGCCTGCTGCGCCGCAGCGGCGAGGACGGGCCGCGCACAGAACCGTGAACCCAGGAGGTGGATCACCATGGAAACGATCGTCGAGTGCACCGTCGAGCTGGAATTCCGTGAGGCCGGGCCGCTGACGCAGGCGGCCGCGCGGCTGCGCATGCGCGACGGCACCCAGCTCACGGCGCACGGCGTCACCAACCGGAACCCGGACGACCCCGGCCAGCAGCGCGTCGGCGAGGAGGTCGCGGCCGCCCGCGCCCTGCACGGCCTCACGGAGCAGTTGCTGGAGAAGGCGGGTCTCGACATCGAAGAGGTCACGCACACGGCGGCACACCTGACGCACTGAGCCCTGCGGGCGTCACCGGCGCCGGGCAACAGATGGCGTCGGCACGCCCGTTGGCGCGCCCCTTACTTACCGGACTTATAACTTCCGCTTACCGCTGATCTTCAGGTGCTACCCACGGTAAGATCCGTTTCACGGCTGATCGCAAGCGGTACGTCCAAGGCGAGTTCGAGATCGCGGTCGGCACGAGGAAGCGGAGCGCTCATGGGTGGGGAAAACGGCGGCAAGGAGACCACCGCCGAACGGCTGGCCGGTCTGGAGCGGCGTCGGGCGGAACTCGCCGCACACGCCGACTCGGAGGCGGCGCACAAGCAGCACGAGCGAGGGAAACTGACGGCGCGTGAGCGAATAGCCGCGCTGCTCGACCCGGGGACGTTCGTCGAGACGGACGCCCTGACGCGGCACCGCAGCCGCGAGTTCGGCCTGTACGGCAAGCGCCCGCTGGGCGACGGCATCATCACCGGCCACGGCCTGATCGACGGGCGCAGAGTCTGCGTGTTCTCCCAGGACTTCACGGTCTTCGGCGGCAGCCTCGGCGAGGCGTCCGGCGCCAAGCTCCACAAGCTGATGGACCTGGCGCTCAGCACGGGCTGCCCGGTCATCGGCATCAACGACGGCGGTGGCGCCCGCATCCAGGAGGGCGTCGTCTCGCTCGCCTACTACGCGGAGCAGGTCCGGCGCCAGGTCGAGGGCTCGGGGGTGATCCCCCAGATCTCGCTGATCATGGGCCCCTGCGCCGGCGGCGCGGTGTACGCGCCGGCGGTCACCGACTTCGTGGTGATGGTCGACGAGATCTCGCACATGTTCGTGACCGGCCCCGATGTGCTCAAGAGCGTGATGGGCCAGACGGTGGGCCGGGAGGAGCTGGGCGGGGCCCGCACCCACAACGCCGTCTCGGGCAACGCGCACTACCTGGCCCCGGACGAGAAGGACGCGTTCGAATACGTGCGGCAGTTGCTCTCGCACCTGCCGTCCAACAACATGGAGGACCCGCCGGCCTTCGCCGCCACCGGGGAGAAGGCCGTCACCACGGCCGACGAGGAGCTGGACACCCTCATACCGGACAGCGCCAACCAGCCGTACGACATGCTGCGCGCCGTGCGCGCGGTCCTCGACGACGGTGATCTGCTGGAGGTGCACCCGCTGTTCGCGCCCAGCATCGTCTGCGGTTTCGGGCGGGTCGACGGCCACAGCGTCGGCGTCATCGCCAACCAGCCGCTCGTCTCGGCCGGGGTGCTGAACATCGACGCGAGCGAAAAGGCCGCCCGCTTCCTGCGGGTCTGTGACGCCTTCCACGTTCCGGTGCTGACCTTCGTGGACGTCCCCGGTTTCCTGCCGGGACTGGACCAGGAGCACGGCGGAATCATCCGGCGCGGCGCCAAGCTGCTCTACGCCTACGCGGAGGCGACCGTGCCGATGGTCACGGTCGTCACGCGCAAGGCGTACGGCGGCGGTTACGGCGTCATGGGCTCGAAGCACCTGGGCGTCGACATCAACCTCGCCTGGCCGACGGCCGAGATCGCCGTCATGGGAGGCGAGAGCGCGGTGGGCGTGCTGCACCGGCGGGCCATCGCGGAGGCCGCGGACCCGGCCGCCGAGCGGGCCCGGCTGCGCGATGAGTACGACCGCGCCCTCTGCAACCCCTACACGGCGGCGGAGCGCGGCTACGTCGACGAGGTGATCATGCCGAGGGAGACCCGCCTGGCCGTCGCCGGCGCCCTGGAGACCCTGCGCGGAAAACGGTCCGCCAGGCTGCCGCGCAAGCACGGGAACATCCCCCTGTGAGCGGCTCCGGGGAGTCCGCCTTCCGGATCGTCCGCGGCCGGGCCACGGACGAGGAACTGGCCGCCACGGTCGTGGCCCTGCTCGCCCGGCTCTCCGCGGCGGCTCCCGAGGCGGACTCCGGCCGCGCGCCGGCCCGGCGCGCCTGGTCGGCACCGGGGAGCCGGATGACCCGCCGCCCGGCCGAGCGGGGCCCGGGGGCGTGGCGGACGGGCCTGCTGTGACAGCCGGGGCCGCCCGCGCGGGCCGCGGTTCCGCATGATCCGCCGGAACCGGGCACAAGAGCACCGAGTACGGAAGCACCGGCCGCAGGAGCGCCGGAGCGGGAGCGCCCAGGCATTCCGGCGGTCTCGACCGGGCCGGGCGGCGTGGCGCGCCCGGATCGGCCCGGCCGTGGCCGACGCTTCGGCCGGGGCGGCAGTACAGGGAGGTTGAGGCGGGTGCTGGTTCTCGGATCATCCGAGGTGGAGGCGTTGCTCGATGCGGATGCGCTGATCGACGCGCTGGCGTCGGCGATGGCCGACCTCAGCGCGGGGCGCGCCTCCGCGCCCGACCGGGTCGCCGCGCTGGTGCCCGGGCGGGACGGGCTCCTGGCCGCCATGCCGGGCCATGTGCCGTCGGCCGGGGTCCTCATGAGCAAGCTCGTCTCGCTCTTCCCGCACAACGCGGGGACGCGGCTGCCCACCCATCAGGCGCTGATCGTGGCGTTCGACCCGGAGACGGGCGAGCCCGCGGGGCTGCTGGACGGCACGGTCATCACCACGGCGCGCACGGCCGCCTGTTCGGCACTCTCGGCGCGCCTGCTGGCCCGCCAGGACGCGACGGACCTGGCGGTCCTGGGCACCGGGGTGCAGGCCCGCGCCCACGCGCACGCCATGTGCCGGGTGCGCCCGATCCGCCGGATCCGGGTGGCGGGCCGGGACCCGGCCCGGGCCGCCGCCCTGGCGGACGAGCTGTCGGGCGGGCTGGACGCCGAGGTGCGGGCGGTCGCGACGTACGCGGAGGCGCTCGACGGCGCGGACATCGCCGCCGCGGCCACGCACACCCTGGAGCCGGTCGTCCGGCGCCCCTGGCTGTCGCCCGGCGTCCACGTCACCTCCGTCGGGTACAACCCCGACGGCCGCGAGGTCGACGACGCCACCGTCGCCGAGGCCCTGGTGTGCGTGGAATCGCGGCAGGCCGCGCTCGCCCCCTTCCCCGCGGGCAGCAACGACCTCCTCCAGCCGATCCGGGACGGCGTCATCACCGCCGCGCACGCCGGCACCGAGCTGGGCGAACTCGTCGCCCGCACCCGGCCGGGGCGTACCTCGCCGGACCAGATCACCCTCTACAAATCGGTGGGCGTGGCCGTGCAGGACGCGGCGGCCGCGGCGCTGGTCCTGACCGCGGCCCGCGAGCGGGGCGCCGGCCGCGAGATTGCACTGGGCTGAGCCTGAGCCTTCGGCTGCGGGCCGCCGTTGCCGCCTGCGGCGGCTAGCGCCCTGCGGGCGCGTCCTCAAACGCCGGACGGGCTGGTAGTGGCTGAGCTCAGCCCTTTCCAGCCCCGGCCGCCCGTGTGGGCACCCCCCCCCCG